>JAPPMR010000094.1 GCA_028818995.1 Candidatus Poribacteria bacterium
GTAATGGCCATTGCAACTCACTCCCCAATGTAGAAAATTGTGAATTCGTAGGTGTCGCTGACCTACGACTTGATGCTGCAAAAGCTGTCGCTGAACGACACAACATCCGTGCATTCCAAGACTATCAAGAACTCTTTCCACTCGTTGACGGTGTTGTCGTCGCGACACCACCTGTAGCACATACCAAAGTTGTTGTTGACGCGGCAGAAGCAGGCGTACACGCTTTCTGTGAAAAACCGCTCTCTCTAACGCTTGATGAGGCGGATGAAATGATTGAAGCATCGGACAAAGCTGGCACACATCTGATGGTCGGACAAGTCCTCCGCTTCTATCCTGTCCACGAACTCGGCAGAAAGATGGTGGATAATGGCGACATCGGTGATGTTGTCTATATTGAAACTGATTATACGGGTCCTTATAATGCACCACGCGGCAGACCCGACAGTTGGTACGGCACAGTCGGCGGATTGTTAGAAAATGGTATCCACAAATCTGACCTAATCAATTGGTTTGGTGGTACCGCACTCACCGTTGCAGCGGAAGTTGGCAGCTTCTCTGGGCATGACGATTGGGAGGACTATACCGTCTCCCTCATCCGTTACGATACTGGCACTGTTGGCATCTTGCGTTGGGGCGGCTTCCTCGGTGCTCGTGGCACAAATGAAACAATCATTGATGGCTCCGAAGGTTCGCTCCGTCTTGATATGGGAGCAGATCTTGCATATCTCAAAAAACGTGGTGGTGATTGGGAAGAGATTGTCCCTGACCGTTCCGGCCCGAGCCATGTTGTCGGCGAACTGACCCATTTTGTCGAATGTATCCGTGACAACAAAACCCCGATGATTGACGGTAGAGGTGGCAAGCATGCAGTTGCGGTTGTCTTAGCCACCTATGAATCGGCGAAAGAGAAGACGAAAGTGTCTATTGATTAGTTGGCTCTTGATAATCAGTAGGGACGAGGCATCGTCCCTACTGAACATAAAATCATCATCTGGTAGGGGCGGTTGGAACCCGCCGAATGCCAAACGCACATTTAGCATTGACTCATCTCTAACAAAGTATCCATATTTTATTAGATTTTGCTAAAAAATCAAATAGCAAAGTTGTTCACGGCGAAAATTAACACATCCACGACAGAGAATTCAATACTTGTAAAATTGGACAAAAAACATACTTTATGTTATACTGACATTACATTTTAACCGAGTGCATATCCAACAAAAACATCTAATTTCATAAATACCGAATTCGCTTTGAAAAGCGATTTATGAGATAACTTTTCTAACAAGCAGCAACGGGCAAGCCATGATGAAAAAGTTAACTATTATCTTAATGCTGACAGCGTTGTTTTGCGCATGTAGCATTGCACAGAAATTCCCTCAATCAGAAAATGCAGCGCACAAACCCGATATAGCAGATGATACTTACCACCGATATGACAACGTTGGACACCCCACGTTCATGAGTCCACATGCGTCGCCTATCGTAGTGAGTAATAACTACGTTTTTGTCGTAAATACACCCGCAGATACAGTTGACATCATTGACACTGACACGCATGCCATTGTGAAACGTATCAACGTCGGAATTGATCCGGTTAGTATTGCTATCCGTCCCGATGGCAAAGAGGTGTGGGTAGCAAATCACGTTTCGGATTCGGTGAGCATCATTGATACAAATCCAGCGAGTCCAACGTGGTTCCAGATTATTGATACGGTGCAGGATTTTGACCCTGAAACGCGTGCAACGCGTTTCGACGAACCTGTAGGTATTGCCTTCGCGAGTAATGAAAAAGCCTACGTTGCCCTTTCCTCAGAAAATCAGATTGCCGTTATCAACGTGACCACACGCCAAGTGGACAAAAAACTTGACATTACAGCACAAGACCCACGCGCTATTACCGTCCGTGGAGACCGTCTCTATGTCATTCCTTTTGAGTCTAACAACAAAACGCAGCTTTCAGGCGGCACCGGTCCGATTGATGGAAAAATGATTACTTTTGATGCTCAGAAACATGTAATTGACAACAACAACGTTTTGTCAATTGGGGCAGTGTTAGACATCATCAAACACCCAAAAGTGCCAGATCGAGACTTGTATGTTTTTGATACTAATACAGATGAACTCATTGAGACTGTTGATGCGCTCGGCACACTGCTTTATGGATTGACTGTTGACTCCAAAGGACAAGTATTCATCACACAAGCTGACGCTCGGAATGATGCCAACGGTTTGGCAGGCACAAAAAATCATGGTCTCGCAGAGTTGGAAAATCGTGCATTTTTGAACCAGATTACAAGTGTTAGTTTTGATGACGACTCTGCCGAAGAACCAAAATTCTTTGATCTTGAACCGTTGCCACCAGAACATCAAAAACAAGGTGAGGCATTAGCCACACCGTTTGCGATTCAAATTAGCGATGACGATAAAACGTTGGTTGTATCCGCTGCAGGGTCAGATAAACTTTTTACCGTTGATGCCAACAGTGGTGAAATACTGGGGCGTGTAGAAGTTGATGCAGTCCCGCGAGGTATTGTCCTTGAATCATATACTAACGGCAAACCTTCCCGTGCTTGGGTTTTCAATGCTGTTGCTAACACGGTATCCCTCGTCAATCTGTCAGATATTACCCATCCAAAAGTGATTGAAAGCATTGTGTTAGACGATCCAACACATCCCGCCGTTAAACGTGGACGTATCGCTTTCAACGACGCTAACGCATCTACTACTGGCACCTTTTCCTGTGCGAGTTGCCACCCTGATGGACACACAGACCAACTGCTCTGGGTGTTAGAAACACCAATTGTCACTGGCGCAAAACAGATAATGCCTCGCTCAACGATGCCGGTTCGTGGCTTACGCGATACTGAACCCTATCACTGGGACGGTATCCCCGGCGACCCTTACGGAGGCAATAACAGTGCCAATGTTCATAAGAAAGTTGAACCCAACAGCATACTTGGCGATCCAGAAAGTAGTGTTCGGCATCTCATAGATGGAAGCCTTGCCACAACGATGCGCATGGTAGGTGTTGAGGTTGAGAACGATGAGGGGAAACGCGGCGCGTTAACAAAAGCTGAACGTGATGACCTTGCAAAATTCCTGCTGAATGTCCTCTATCCACCTGCACAGAGACGCGCCTACACAAATGTCCTGTCAAACGAAGCAGAAAAAGGATTCAAGTTATTTCATATTGATGGCGACCTACAAGGAAAACCTGAGCCGAATGTCTGCGGGGACTGCCATCGTATGCCGTTTTGGGTGAGTACCAACACACCGGGCACTGGAATGGAAGCACCTACGTGGCGCGGTGCTTATGATCGCTGGCTAATTTTACCACAAGGACGGTTGAACCTAATTGATTTTGACTTTTATCAGCGGGTTGCAGAACGTGGGATTCCGGAACAACGTGTATGGCAATTTTCATGGGCTGGCAGAAAACGTTTTGATCCCGTGTGGAACATGGTTTTGGAAGGCAGCACTGGTTTTTCTGGTGCTTTTGCTCGGCAAGTCACACTCAACAAGACATCTTCACTCGCGCAACCTACCCGTGACCTATTGAATGCATTAGAGTTATCTGCTAAGGAAGGCGGTATTGTGCTTCTCGGTGAAGGCATGCTCATTGAGGGCAAAAAATCCACATCTGTCACGCTTCAGTTCAAAGAGGGTAAATACGTCAAAACTGATGACGATAGTAAAACTTTCACCCGATCACAATTGGTTCTGCTCGCTTCTGAAGGCAAATTTGTTGGCACTTTCACGGCGCGGCATGGTACAAAGGTGGGCATCAACAATCCACAGCCGGGGATTTGGACTTTAGGACCGATTGAAGCACAACGCGGACACCAAGATTTTCCTGTACTTTCTCCTGAAAACACTGCAATGACAGTTAGCGGCAGATACATTCACGAAGGTGCATACCTTTATGTTAATGGAAGACGAGTAGATGGCACCATTACCTCTAAACAAGGCGAGTTTTTAGACCCAGATATTACCGTTAAATTAGAAAAATTGCCTGAAGTTGGCATGCATCTCCTCCAGATTCAAAATCCAGATGGGATGTTCAGTAATGACTTTATTTTTCATGTCACCGAAGAAAAGTAAGAAGCAAGTTCCCAAAAACCTAAAAACAGTGTTGAATTTCTAAAACAAATTCTTGGAAACCCTAAGAAATAGCAATAAGCAAACGGATATCCACAAGGAGGTAACGTTATTATGGAAGGTTACGCTTTAGGTCTTAGTTTAGGTTTGGCTATAGGTGTAGCTGCAGGAACAACATCTACAAGTAGTAGCACGCGAAAAAAGGTTGAACGACAACTACGCAACGCAATTGTTGACAAAGAAATTTCTATTCGGGATAAAGATGGTGAACCGTTAAAGACTGATGTGCTTTTTGCACTCCTTGACAAAAAATATAAGAAGGTGTGACGATACTATTGATATTCTCAACAGCATCCTTTTATAGTGAATTATAGAAATATGTTGACATATCTTCTGTGAATCAAATGTAAAGTTAATTGTAAAATTCACTATAATAATTTAGCCTTCTTGAAGGTTGTTTCCAAACTTCTTTTTTTGAAACAATTGTCAGAATCTTTCAGAAGATATACGGAAATTTCAGAGTTACTCTGAAATTGTTGTTTTTCAAAAATGATGAGAACCCTTATTAAGACTGGATTTACCGGCAGTTTTCGCATCTGTTCTAAGGACTGACTCTGAAAATTTCAGCATATGTCTGATAAAAAATGTTGTGTCGAACTCAGGTCATAATATCGAACTCACGTTAAAAAAGGGAGTTATTACAATGAAAATCGTAATGGCGAATCTAATGTTTGCGTGTGTCAATTTAATTGTTTTGAATCTAATGTTTGCCGGTGTTGGCAACGCTGAATTGGATCCAAAAACTATTGTCGGAATGTGGCTCTTTGATGAAGGTAAGGGTAATACAGCGAAGGATTTCTCTGAAAATGCCAATGACGGGAAACTTGTGAACAGTCCGAAATGGACAAAGGACGGTAAATTCGGATCAGCGCTGGAATTTGACGGAAATGAGAGTAAAGGTCATGTAGTCGTCGGCAATTTAGGGTTGTCTGGGGAGATTACATTGGTTCTGTGGGCGAAACCGAGTGATGCCGCCGATGATGATCGGTTGATATCGAATCTTAGTGGACCAACGAATCCCGCCTTCGCAATTCGGTTCCAAAGTGGCGCGGTTGACATTTGGGGCAGAGCGTGGAAACCCATCATCCCAAAATTTGATGACAATAAATGGGGACACTATGCGTTTGTATTGGATGGTGAGGGAAACGCGACGGGCTATTACAACGGCAAAGAAGAGGACACAGTTGTTGACACCTATATTTTCACGGATATCGGTATCGGGGCAACTTTTTTGCATCAATGGGGACAATATTATTCAGGTGTCTTTGACGAGGTAGCGTTTTTCAATATCGCATTGACTGAAGTTGATATTAAAGTCCTTATGACAAAAGGTTTCAATTCTGTGTTGGCGGTTTACCCCGCAGGAAAATTAGCCACTACTTGGGGAAACATAAAAGCCAATCGGTAAGGGTCAAAGTAAGTGCAAAACAGCCTTCATCAACGTTTCCTGTTACAGACAGGATCTGGTTTACTCCCGACACTTTTCGTCATTATGACAATAGTAGTGGTAGGTCTCTCGATTTCCCACGCTGAGGATCGTGTCGCTGGTCACTGGGAAGGAAAAATCCACACTCCGATTCAACCATTGGTCATAAAGGTTGATCTGTCCATCAAAGACAACAATTGGAGCGGTACTATTGATATCCCCACCCAAGGTGCTAAAGGTCTACCGTTGTCCAACATCCATATTGTAGAAACCAATAATAAAATCAGCGTCAAATTTGTAATCCGTGGTGTACCGGGCAATCCTACATTTGATGGACATCTAAACGACGGTATCATTAGTGGTAAATTCATCCAAGGCGGGGCCACATTTGATTTTCAACTTTCCCGCGAAACTATTGTTACTCCTAAAAGACCACAGGAGCCAAAACCACCCTTTCCCTACAAAATCGAAGAAGTTGCGTTTAAAAACGGCACAGTTAACCTTGCTGGCACTTTGACATCACCAAAAGGCGACGGACCATTTCCTGCAGCACTGCTTATCTCTGGGAGCGGTTTGCAGGACCGGGATCAGACACTATTTGGACACAAACCATTTTGGGTGATTGCTGATCACTTAACGCGCGCTGGCATTGCTGTGCTACGCGTTGACGACCCTGGCATCGGCAAGTCAACACCGCACCCAAAACCGCCGACAACAGCAGACTTCGCAACCGACGTGGAAGCAGGTGTTGATTTTCTCAAGAAAGATGACCGAATCAATTATGTCGGACTAATTGGTCATAGCGAAGGAGGTGCGATTGCTGCCATCGTTGCCAGTCGTAGTAACGACATAAACTTTATTGTGCTAATGGCTGCCCCGGGAGTTCTCGGTGCAGAACTGTTGCGCAAACAGAACGAACGTATCTTTGATGCTGTGGGAATCGCGGGAGAACATAAGCGGACCTTACTAATGCTACTTGATCAGTTGTTTATAACATTAGCATCAGATTTAGCAGATGATGATCTACGACAACAGGTCGTTGAAATCGTCCGCAAGCAGTTTGAGGCAAACGGTATTGCCACTGATCAACAAGACGAAACGCAAGTGCAAGCAGCAGTTGAACAAGTACTCAACCCCTGGATGCGATATTTTCTTGCATTCAATCCACAACCTGCGCTTAAAAAAGTCAAAGTGCCTGTGCTTGCACTTAACGGTGAACTTGATGTACAGGTAGATGTGGAACAAAATCTCACTGCCATCGCGACTGCTCTTGAACAAGGTGGAAACCCTAATGTAACGATACATCGACTACCGAAACACAATCATCTGTTTCAACGGGCAACTACAGGTTTGGTCAATGAATATGCTGTGATTGAAGAAACAATTTCGCCAGAAGTTTTGAATTTGATTCGGGACTGGGTGTTGTCAGTTACACAATGAAATTAATTTGGGAGAATAGCATTCTATTCATTAGACGTCTCTAATTCTTGTTCGATTTCTATTATAAAATTCTATTTTTATCATCTTCACTTTTATTTGCGATTTCCATTTCTATTCTGATATACTGTTAATAACAAAATTTAAGCATTATTGCTAATTCCGTAAATCAGATTTGTCTATCACAGAAAACATATAGTTCCGAAATCCTAAAACCTTGGAAATCTCGGTTCAGACAATAAACACCACGCATTTATAAAATAAATATTTTTAAACTGACATCTTCCGATTTCCCCAACGAGGTCCTCGCCGACGATGAATCGTTATCAGAAAGTCATACTTCTGCTTTTAGGCGGTATCACATTAGCCTTACTCATGAGTCGCTCTGCTGACACTGACCGTGAATCCAACCGATTGAAAAAATCTGTAAACCGTCAAGATTTCGTGAGACCTAAAAGTTCTGTGAGACGGCCAAGTTCCGTGAACCGCCAAGGTTTTGAGAATCGCCCAAGTTCTGTAAACATCCCGTGGCCTCATACATCAAATTTACCCATCGTTATTATTGATACGAATGGTAGATGGATTCCTGACGAACCCAAGATTCCCGCGCGGATGAAGATTATTTATGATGAATCTGGTGACAGAAACAGTTTTGATAGTCCTCACATTCATTTTAATGGAAAAATCGGCATAGAAGTCAGGGGTCAGACTTCACAGATGTTCCCTAAAAAACAATACGGTTTTGAATTTCAGGACGACAAGGGTAATGACAAAGATATATCCATATTTGGGTTGCCAGCAGAATCGGATTGGGTATTGAATGGTCCCTATTCGGATAAAACGCTCATGCGGAACTACTTGGCTTTTGAATTTAGCAATCGGATCGGCAGGTACGCAACCAGAACAAAGTTTGTTGAGGTATTCCTCAATACGAATGGTGACAAAACAATCAAATCGCAACATTATGTCGGAGTCTATTTACTCATAGAAAAGATAAAACGTGGTAAAGAACGCATTCCAATTCAATCTTTGCAGCCGACCCACAACAAGCCTCCTGAAATCACTGGAGGCTATATAATTAAAATTGATAAAATGGATAGAAATGAGATATTTTTCTACACTCGGCAGGGTACACATCTTGCACATGTCCATCCGAAAGGACGCGAAATGACTCATGCCCAAAGAGTGTGGATTCAAAATTATATGAGCGAATTTGAAGCCGCCTTAGCCAGTCCAGAATTTAAAGACCCAAAGCGCGGATATGCTAAGTACATTGATGTGGATTCTTTTATTGATCATTTCATCATCAATGAACTTTTCAAAAACACGGATGGATTTCGCTACAGCGCATATATGTACAAAGATAGAGGTGGAAAACTAACGGCGGGACCGGTCTGGGATTTCAATTTATCAATAGGCAATACTATCTTCCATCAAGGTTGGGAAACTGATAGTTGGCTTATTTATACAAACCCTGTCCCTTTCTGGTGGGATCGGTTGTTATCGGACAAAAACTTCAAACAAAAACTTGTCAAGAAGTGGAAAACACTCCGAAAAAATGAACTTGTCACATCAAAAATCCTTGACGAAATTGATCGAACAGCAGAATACCTATCAGAAGCACAAAAACGGAACTTCCAGAGATGGCGTGTGCTGGGACGTTCAATTTTTGGCAATCCCGGACCAGGACACCGCACATATCAAGGTGAAGTGGACGAAATGAAAACTTGGCTGCAAGTTCGGCTAAAGTGGATGGATAAACACATTGAATTGTTGCCACAAAAACAAAAGTATCAATATCCTCAAAGACGTCGCTACTAAAATCACTCAATGTGCATCCTGAAACGGCCTCGTTGTTGACCATTTGTCCAAATCCGTTTAACCGGAAACATTGTAGGTCGGGTAGAGCGAAGCGAAACCCGACAATCTTAGTGTGACAGTGCGATCATGTCGGGTGTTATAAGCGAAACCTGACCCACGAAATATGGTAAAATAATGTGAGTACTCCTCACTGCCCCATTTCGTGCAATGGGATATAAAATCTGCCCTTTTTTGTGCAGTTCTCAAAAAACACCTACAATCTTGTCTCGTTAAACTGGCATGGATTTTGCTTTGGTTGTATATGTATTATAGTGGATTCTACAATTAACTTTACATCTGAACTGTAGGAGGGAACTCCGATTCCCGACTATCAAAGCGGTTTGGTCGCGATTCGGAGATCGCTCCTACAGAATATATGTAAACTTATTTACATAATTTACTATATAACCCAAGTTGCCACCTACAGATTTTAGGCATGCTGACACCATTTTAATTCGAAAAAGGTTATTACCGACAATTGCCAAGAATACAATATATTTGCGAACAGCTAATCACTTATACGCCGTTGGAAAATTCGAATCCTAATTGTTTGATGGCACATTTCAGAATTATGCAACCGTTTCTCTCTCAATAGGCGTCACTATATTATGAGATGACCTACACAATTAATTAGAATCGGAGCACCTTCAATTGACACCGACATTGTGTAGGCAATTGATACAACCATAACAGCCAAAGAGATGCTAATACCATTCCTAATCGAAAAAGTATCATATAGGATTTCTATAAATATTGTGTAGGTCGGGTAGAGCGAAGCGACACCCGACACGTAGTTCATATCACCTTGTGCATGTCGGGTTTCGTAAACTCAACCCATAGGTGTCAACTTAAGGATTTTCAGCGATT
>JAPPMR010000196.1:0-7546 GCA_028818995.1 Candidatus Poribacteria bacterium
GAATGTGGCCATCCGGCAAATGGTTTAATATAACCGGTTCGCGTCCGCAACACGGTGGGTTGTGTGTGATTGCTGATTCTCACGTGGAGAATTGGGAGGGTCCTGAAGGGTTCAATCTAACACCAGATAAACGTTCATTTTACAAAATAGGTGGAGAAGAGAAGGCTTATGCAGACTTTGATGTTCCAGGATGTGTGCCGCTCTTCACGAATCCTGGTGATATGATTGTGTTTGCACATCGCACATATCACGCCGCATTTCCAAACCAGATTGATGAGATAAGGTTATCGTGCGCTATCGGTTTTCGTAGCAAAGATCATCACATTGATATTCCGTGGGAGATACCGGAGGTAGGCAAGCAATTCTTAGAGGACTTGCCGCCACATTTGCACCAATATACATACGGGTACACCAGTATTGATACGGCTTGGCGTGGATAGATATTTTTATTGCGTTGAATAGGCGGAAAGTTGACGGTGCGCTTCTGAAGGTGCTCCGTTTTGTAGCCAAGTAATAGGTTGTTCTTCTGTTGTCATGTCAGGGTTTACCCAGATAATTCCTCGGATTTCGCCAACCTGCTGAGTGGCTCGTGCAAAAAGTTCACGAACGGTTTCATCAAGTGAAATAATAGTCTTATCAGTTTCAATTGCTGCTTCAAGCAAATGTAAATCTTTTTGCATCACTTCAATTTCATTTTCGTTGTCCGCTGTGTTAGTCACCTTATCTTGGAGTTCATCATACTCTGGTGGATCAATACGGTCCACTCTTCTACGCGCATCCATTGATGTCCTCCACTCAAGGGCAAAACCAGATCGGTGTCTTTTCCATTCATCGTTTATCTCCTTTGTCAACACAACGCGGTAATTTCGCGACAGAACTTCTTTTAGGAAGTCACGACAATTGATAGGTCTTGGATCTTGCACATCTTTATTACTTGAAGCACAAACAACATCAGCGTCAATTACTAACCTTTTTGAATTCCTTGCTCTCACGAAGTCTCCTTATCACCAAATCTAACGTTATCTATAGCATCAAGAAAACGGCTCTGTGCGTTGAGACTAACATCATTAAAATCAACTGACCACTCACCGTAAGTTCCTGCTTCATCCAAATCTACACTGTCAACTTCGGTAATACCTTCTTCGTTCCGTGAGAACCAGTGCAGCTTGGCCAAATCTGGCGAGAGTTTTCCTTCTGCCACAAGTGTTTGAATTCCTAAAAGCAGTAGTGAACTATGTGTTTCTGCAACGACACGCACACCACGTATTGCTGCATCTGCTAAAACTTGCGCTAACTTGACTTGCGCGTTGGGATGAAGATGCAACTCAGGTTGCTCAATATAGACCAATTGTCCCGGCTCTGCGACAATCAATGCTACTAAAACGGGTAGAACTTGAGATACCCCGATTCCAACGTCTGCAATGTTAACCATGTCTGTTTCATTAGTGTTGGTATGAGGGAGTCGTCCAACCTGAACTTCAATGCCTACATCACCTATTTTTTTAGTAACAACTGCTCCAGTCAATTCAAGAGTATGTAGGGCATTTGTAACCTTTTTCAAACGTTCATCTGCAGTTTCTTGCCATTCGTGAATAACACTCGCCGCGTAATCTTCAAACATGCCGGGATACCGAGAACCTGTGCTTGTCAGTCCGTAGATGTGTTCTGGAGTGTCGCGTAATCCAGGAAGATGGATGGTTTTGAGAATATCAGACTCGGGATCACTGATGAGTTTAACAGTAGTATCAAGATTTAAGTGTTTAGAATCACCTTGAGATGCTAAACGTAAAAAACAACGTGAACGTATTACCCTATTTACACCCACAATTCTAAGAGAGCTATATTGGTTTACCAATGCCTTGATTTCTTCAGGAGGCATCTCAGGAAATAAGGTAAGATGCTCAGGAAACACCGGTGGATCAACCCCCGATTTTCCTTGACTCGTCATTTCAACAATTTCGATCCCCTCTGGACCTCTTCTGAAAATTATTTCAACGACGTGAGGAAAGTTTGATATACTCGTGCCAATCCCAATCTTAAAGCGGTCTGTACTTTTCTTGTTGATCAGCGTAGACAAAAATTGTGCTGCTTCAGTAAACTGGACATTTGGTCCTGCAATCAAAAGCGGTCCTGGATCGTAGGGTGCTTCCAACGTTTGCTTTAGCATCAGTAGCGGTTGCATGATACTGGATTTCCCAGAACTGTTCGCACCAGCAAGGATAGTCAAAGGCCGAATGTCGATTTCACACTCTTCTGCTATTGATTTAAATCCTTTTACTGCTATCTTTGTGATACCTACAACACTTTTTTCTGCCATGTTAGTCCTACTCCTTACTAAATCCAAAAAGGACGTCGTTTTATTGAGGTGGATGCAACACACCGTAGGGTAACCGTTCTCCCTTCAATCCAGCAAGCAAATTCTCCATTGCCATCGTTGCCATTTTCATACGCGTTTGGATTGTGGCACTGCCGAGGTGTGGAGCAATGAGCAGATTGTCTAAATCAAGAAGCGGATGGTCGGTGTTAATCGGTTCTGGCTCAGTTACGTCAACTGCAGCACCAGCAATCTGTCCTTCCGAAAGTGCTTCATACAACGCATCGTGATCAACAACAGGACCCCTTGCGATATTGACAAGAATAGCAGTGGGCTTCATCAATTCAAACTCCGCTTTGCCAATCATGTGGGTCGTTTCTTCTGTTAAAGGGACATGGAGCGTTACAAAATCGGAAACTCTGAGCAGATGTTCCAGTTCAGCGTATTCAATGCCGAGTTCCTCCTCCCAGTCGGGTCTACGTTCACGTTTGTAATATAGCACGTTCATGTCAAATGCCACAGCGCGTTTTGCAACAGCATATCCGATCCGTCCCATGCCGACAATCCCAATCGTCGCGTGATGTACATCATATCCCCAAAGAATATTCGGGTCGTAATAGTGCCACTGCTTATCAACCTGAACGTGGTTATATGCTGGCACAATATTTCGTGCAGTAGCAAGCAGGAGTGCCCATGTCATATCAGCAGTTGTATCGCTGAGCACACCGGGTGTGTGTCCAAGCGCGATGCCACGTTCTCTGGCTGCATCTTCATCAACATGGTCATAACCAACGCCAACTACAGAAACAACCTTAAGGTTGGGCGAAGTATCAAACATCTCTGCGCTGACAGGTTCATGTCCGTAAGTCATCAATCCGTCAAGTGGTGGGATTTTTTCAGCAATAGGGGGCAGAATAGCACTCGTGTGCCACATGTCAACGTCACATTCGGCTTGTATTTGGACGAGAATAGGTTCAGGAATGGGGCGAGTGATAAAGATTTTTGGGGCTGCCATGAAATGCCTCGTAGATTAGGATTTTGAATTAAAATTACAACTGCGAGGCACAGGGACCTCGCATTACACTTGTTTGGCAGTTGCGAGGCACAAGAATCTCGCATTACATTTATTGAACAATTGCGAGGTGCGGATACCTCACACAAGATATGTTGACAATTTGGATTAATTTCTCCGATAAAAAATGCGGATCGGTGTACCGTGGAATCCGAAGGCACTACGGATATTGTTAATCAAATACGCTGTGTAAGGCGGACGGACTCTGTGCGTATTTCTACCAAAAATCAGAAATGTCGGTGGTTGCGTTTCAATCTGTGTAATATATTTCAGCGCTGGGCGTGTGCCTTTTACACGTGGGGGTGGATGTGCTGTCCGCAACTCTAACAGTAATTCATTGAGTGCTGGAGTCGGAATACGGGTGCAATACTCGCGGTGCACCTCAAGTGCAACATCAAGAATTTTTGAAACGCGTTGTCCCGTTAAAGCAGAGACAAAAATTTTGGGAACATAGTCTAATTGTGGAACTTGAGCCTCAATCTGCGACATAAATTCGCCGTGAGTTGTGTTATCCTTTTCAACGAGGTCCCACTTATTTAAAGCCAGCACAGATGCCTTTCCGTTACGCGCAATAAAATTTGCTATTGTTTTATCTTGCTGCGCTAATTCTTGTGTGACATCTAATACCAATGCAGCGATGTCGCTTTGACGAATACTATGGATTGCTCGTTGGACAGTCTCAGATTCCAATTTATCTTTGATTGAAGATTTACGCCGCATTCCGGCAGTATCAACAAGCTCAAAAGGGATATTTTGGTATACAAATCGGATATTAACAGCATCTCGTGTAGTACCAGGGCGGTTGTCCACAATCATACGTTCTTCACCGAGCAGTGAATTGAGAATTGATGATTTACCGACGTTGGGACGACCAACAATAGCCATTTTTATGGGTTTGGAAGAATTTTCAGATGTATCATCAACTTCAGGAAGAATCTCCACCACTTGGTCAAGAAGTTGACGGACACCTATGTTTTGTACACAGGAAGTCAGAACGGGTTCTTCCAACCCGAGTCTATAGAATTCTGCTGTGTCCATTTCAAGACTGACACTATCCGCCTTATTGGCAACAAGGAGAATAGGCTTTCCAGACGCACGCAGTTTATCTGCAACAATGATGTCGTGAGGCATAACACCAGTTCGGACATCAACGACAAATAAAACGAGTGTTGCCTCTGCTAAAGCATGGTCAACTTGCAGCTGAACGTTATCAATTAGTGGGTCATCGGGGTCAACGTCCATACCTCCTGTATCAACAATCGTAAATGGTGTTTTGCCCCACTTTACATCTGCATAGTTACGATCGCGCGTTACACCGGGTCTATCGTTGACAACTGCAATCTGCTTAGGATGTGCCGAACTTGGGCGTGCATCTGCCGTAATCCGATTAAAGAGGGATGATTTCCCCACATTGGGTCTACCAACAATAGCGACAATAGGAAGTTGGTTTTGCATTAGGGTTGCTCCTGTGCGGGTTGAGTGTCAGTCCCATTTGCGGTTGTTTTTGAAACCGCAACAATAGATTTTATCACAACTATAATCGGGATCGCCAGCAATACACCCCAAAAACCGAGAATAGAAGCACCAACAATAACGGCAAACATAATCAGCAATGGATCAACATCAACTGCATTACTCATAACTTTTGGTGAGATGATGGAATTGTCAATAGTCTGAATACCGAGAATTGCCCCTAACACAAAGACACAACGGACAAGAAAACCGATATTAAGACTGAATTCACCTGCTGCGAGTCCCATCAACATTGCAATATATGCGAATCCACCCCCGATGAAGGGGCCGAACGTAGGAATAGCATTACATAGCCCCGCTAATATGCCGACAAGCAGCGCGAAAGGCACGCCAATAATGCGATAGACGATGCAGGAGATAATAGAAATAATTACAATCACAATAAATTGCCCTTTGAGAAACTGATGCATATTTCTATCAATTTCCCGTAGGTATGCCATAGCGGTTTCGCGATGCTTCTCAGGAACTAAACCGATGAAGCCACGGAAATATTTGTCAAACCCTTGGCTTGCATAGACAAAAACGATGAACGCAAGGAACACTGTCGCGATGAGTCCGCCGAACTGAAATGCAATGGATCCCGCTAATCCGGACAACCACTTAACAAAAGCACCACCGCTGGCTGTCCAGCCAGGGATTCTCTTCGTTAGATATTCCTGAAACTGTCTGACAATTTCCTCATCTCTATATGCTAATATCCCATTTTCTTTTATAATAGAACTTTTCCAAATCTTTATTTCGTTAGATTCGTCAGAACCAAAATAGATTACGCTCTCATTGCCAGCATATAATCCAGAAGGTGCGGAAACTAACAGAGAAATTGATCGTGGCAGTTGGTCAGAAGATTGTATTCTTTGCCCCGTTTTATTAAGTTTGTACCAACGGTATATTCCATTTACTGTACCCGCATAGAGTTCTTCTGCTTTATTGTCGGTTGCTACAAGTACATTAATTTGTCCTGGATCTTTGTCAAAACTAAGTTTGTTCCACTCTCCAGAAGGATTCGTCCGCTTGTACACAACAGTTTTTATTTTATTAGGATCCTCTGTTTTTTCCGAATTTGTTTCTTGTGTAGTAGGAATTTGTGGTTCAATACTTTCCTGATCTCCTCCATTCTGGTAATCATTAGTGTTTATGTCATCCTCTTGTTTCGGTTGAGAAATAGTCTGATCAGTATTTTCAATAGTTGCAACATACATAGGTATATCTTTACGCTCGAAATACTTTGGGATGTCATCACTTGCACCTTCATATTTTTCAATTGAAGTGATATCAACAATAGACCTACCTACAATCTTATTACTCTCTTCCTCAACCCATGTGTCCCCAGAATTTTCACTAAAAAATAAACCTTTATCTGTTCCGACATAAATTATATTTGAATTCCAAGAGGGCGTGTTGATAGCTTGAACAGAGCGTGTGTCAAATTTATTAGCCTTGATTTTCGTCCATTCCAAATCTGTTGATTCTTTTTTCTTTCCTATTACTACATGCCAAAATTTTCGTAGAAATCCTATGCGCGAGGTAGATTCAGATGAATCATCCTTCTTTCCAGTCACTACCTGTACAATTTTTTTATTACATCTATAAACTCCATCATCCGTGCCAGCATAGATATAGTCATTATTCACGGAGATTGCACGAATTTTCTTGCCAATTATTTCACCGTTCGTTATTCCTTTCCTATCTTCTATTATCTCTTTTTCCGTTTCTGCATCCATCACAGTTTTATAAAAATAGATTCCGTGATTTGTTGCAAGATAGAGTGTTTGTGTTTCTCCAGATTTATCAAATGCTAATGCTGTGAAATCTTCACCTACGATTAATGGTAATAAAGATTCGTGATAAAATTTCTGTAAACCCTTCGCCATTTGGCTGACTTGATTACCTACACCTATGCCAGTAAATATTAACACACCACTACAAACAAGAACGATTAAGACAGTTGCAATCGCACGTTGGTAATACTTCTTGAATGGTAATGCACGCCAAAGAAACCTAAAGAGATAGGCAAATCCGAAACCGAGGATGAAAGGCATCAAGATCCCCAGCAATTTAACAAAGAGCCAGAGACCAATCATGGTAATTTCAAGATGAACGACAAATTTTATTCCTACCCATCGGTAAATACGGATGAGCAACGCAATCAGCGCGATGGGAACAAGCGGATGCAATAACAGTATCCGATTTCCATTTGCATCAGAACTCGTACCGTGGTAAAAGGCAAATGCTATCCATAGGGCAGCGAGTGTGACACTAATGATTGCAAGTGCCGTCTCACCAGAAATGCCTGATTGTCGTGGAGTTATATCGTTTTGGGCGTTCATTTTGTATAGGGATGTTTTGAAGTCTTTCTTGTAGGTGCGCCAATAGAATCGGGTGTTTTCAAAGCAGACCGACAAGGAAGATTCAACGTTTCAATTGCACGTTGAAAAGTGTTTAACAGAGTAAATTAACGCAAGGTCAACTATAGTCGTAGTAAATTTGTGCTAATAAATACGCTTATGACACTTGTTGGGTTTCACTATGCTCAATCTATAGGTGTCAATTTAGACATCCGATTCAATGGTAGGCGCGTTTTTTTAAAGCGCCGATTTATGTGGTAAAAAATTGCTAAACGCGCGGTT
>JAPPMR010000196.1:7556-9728 GCA_028818995.1 Candidatus Poribacteria bacterium
ATATTTTTTTTAAATTTTACAAATCCTATTAATTGTTCGGCTCTTTTTTAAACCGCGAATATATTTTTCAAAAACTTTCCCAACCGGCGCTTAAAAAAAACGCGCCTACCCAGGGCTGCAGAACCCAAAGTTGACATAATCGGTTTTACTACGCTCAACCTAACCTTATTTAAACCGACGGTAAACTTAAGTTGCTGGAACTTCAGCAGAATCATCAGACTCATAAGTTTCAATGATGCCAGCACCTACACTGTCACCCCAAACATTGACGGTGGTGCGGAATCTATCAAGAAGCCAATCGATTGAGAGTATCAACGCAACACCTTCAATCGGCAAACCAACTGCCTTTAGGACGATTACCATCGTAACGAGACCTGCTTCAGGTATCCCTGCTGCCCCTATTGCCGCGAGTGTTGCAGTCAGGACGATAATAAGTTGTTCTGCTGGTCCCATTGTTATTCCATATACTTGTGCAATAAACATTACAGCAACAGCTTCATAAAGTGCTGTGCCATCCATATTAATAGTAGCACCTAATGGCAACACGAAACTTGCTGTGCGGTTAGAGATTCCGTTTTGTTCTTCAACATTTTCCATTGTTAATGGCAGTGTAGCACTTGAACTTGCGGTAGAGAATGCATTTAGTAATGCAGTCCCCATTCCTTTGGCATATCCAATTGGGTTCCGCCGTCCTAACAGGAATAGCAAGGTTGGCAAGACAACAAGACCGTGGAAACCGAGTGCTAAGACCACTGTCATACTGTATTTACCAACAGCTGCTAATTCTGGTAAGAATTTAGCGAAACCTTCTGCTTCACCTATTCTGCCTGCAATTAAGCCAAAAATACCTACCGGTGCAAGGAGCATAATCCAGTTAACAATCTGCATCACAGCTTCATTAAATGCGTTAAAAATAGCAATTGCCGGTTTGCCTACATCCCCAATAACTGACAAAGCAGCGCCCATGATGAGTGAGAAAAAGATAAGCGGCAGAATATCCATATTCGCCATTGCCTTAAAGATATTTGAGGGAATCATGCCCTGTTTATCAGTTTCTTTGTTACCCAAGAAGACTTCCATTATGGTCTGCGCCATAGTACGTTCTTGTTTGCCTTCAACCTCTGTAGCAATTGGTAGTGAAATTGCAACACCAGTACCAGATTGTTCAACTTTCAGATCGGTAAATTGGTTTTCTGCTATCATCAAAGTCTTACCAGTCTTTGTGATGATGTAATCAATTTCACCGGACAAGTCTTGCCAATTTGCCACAGTCACTTGATTGCCTTCAATAGATTCTATTTCACCTACCAAATTTTGGTCAACAAGTGTGATTATAAATTTATCGGAATAGTCTTCTTTAATTTGCCCCCCTGGTAAAGTTACAGTGAGATTATTCTCACCACTCAATGTATAAGAAAGTTGAGGATATTTATCCCCTTCTTTTGACAACTCAATTCCTTTTCCTGGGGCGATGATGTTGACAAGAATCATCCCAATGATGACAGAAATGGCAGTCGTTGCCATATAATAAAGGACGGTGCGTCCCCCAATGGAACCGAGGTTGCGGATATCACCCAAGTTTGTGATTCCTACGACCATTGAGAAGATGATAAGGGGTACTACAATCATATTCAGTAAGGTTAAGAATATGTCACCTAAAATATGGGTATGTTTAGCATACTCTGGGGCAAAACCTCCGAAAAGTGCACCGACAACAATAGCAATGACTATGCCAATAAGAAGTCCAAAGTTGCTTTCTGTATTCCCGTTACTACTCATAGTAAATTTCCTTTTGTAGGTAGAATATTTCCTACGTATTGATATTGTTACAGGATTGATAAAATGAACAATAAATGTTAATCACTACTTGCTCTTATATGTCAATATCTACGCGAATTGACAATTCTTCTAATTGTTCCTCCGTCACATTAGATGGGGCATGGGTAAGTGGACAAAGTCCTTGTTGAGATTTTGGAAATGCAATCACCTCGCGGATGTTATCCTCGTTCCGCATTAACATCACGATGCGATCAAGCCCAGGTGCGATCCCCGCATGTGGTGGCGTGCCATATTCCAGAGCATCAATGAAATAGCCGAATCGATTTTTGACGTCTTCAGGTTTGATATTCAAAATATCAAAAATCTTTTGCTGAATATCCCACTGGTGTATTC
>JAPPMR010000130.1 GCA_028818995.1 Candidatus Poribacteria bacterium
TTACTACGCAGGGGTTCATTTCCGATATAGGTTGGTTGATTAAAACCTTTTGGGTAGTTATTTTCCCACCTAATTAAAAGAAGTAAATCAATGAATCGGGTAATCTACACAACATTTAGAATGTATATCGCATCCGTGAAACAATCATAAATATGAAACAGAAACGGGTCTTGATAATTATAGCTGCTATTGTTATACTCTTTTTCTTATCTGTCATTGTCCGTATTATGATGGTTGGAACATCATCTATCGGTCAGAAAGTGGCTGTGCTTGATATTACAGGCATCATATCCAAATCAGATGCGCCCATAAAACTGATCCACGCCTATCGAGATGATCCAAGCGTAAAGGCTATTGTACTCCGCATTAATACACCGGGCGGGAGTGTTGCGCCTGTCCAGGAAATACATCGTGAATTAACAAAGTTAGAAAAACCTATAGTCGCATCAATGGGTGGCACAGCCGCTTCGGGCGGTTATTACATCGCCTGTGCAGCAGATACCATTGTCGCTAATCCAGGAACCCTGACCGGTAGTATCGGTGTAATCATGCAGTTCACCAAAATGAAGGGTTTATACGAGAAAATCGGGTTAGAGCAGCAAGTCATTAAAAGCGGACAATTCAAAGATGCAGGTTCAATTTTTCGCGATCTCACCGAAGAGGAAAAAGATGTTCTTCAAGGAACTGTTGATGATGTTTACAATCAATTTGTAGACGCAATCGTTAAATCGCGTGAAGAACATTTAAATCGAGACGAAATCGTCAAACTTGCTGATGGACGTATCTTCTCTGGAAAACAGGCTCAGACCCATAAATTAATCGATAAATTAGGAAACCTACAAGATGCCATTAAAATTGCTGGGGAACTCGGCAACATTGAAGGCACTCCCAAAATCGTCCGTAAGCAAAGAAAGTCATCCTTACTTGAACAACTCCTCGGCATAAAACATAATCCTCATTTTGACGACATTCTCAACTTCCCCGGTGTTACATTTCGATATGAACTTAGCCTTGGAAATTAGAGGCTACCCGTCATGAACCACAAATATCGAATTAATCCTGATTGGAAACGGCTTGCAAGTCGTATTGTGATGCCGAACCAACGTGTACTCGTCCTCGGTCCATCAGATGCCGGAAAATCAACATTTTGTCGTTATCTGACTGATTATGCTTGTAAAGCGTCGTTGAAAGTTGCATTTGTTGACGCTGATGTAGGACAATCTCAAATCGGTCCCCCTACCACCATTGGCATGAAACTCTTTGCACCACCACCAGACGGTACTGAACTGCATTTACCGTTCGGTGGTCACGAAAATGGCACTACTAACCAAGAAAACCCTGATACGAAATCCGAACAAAATACAACAAAAAAGAAAAACCGAAGTGATGAATTATATCACAAAGCAGATGTTCTCTATTTTGTCGGAGCACTATCACCACAACGTAATCTACTTCCAATTTTAACTGGAACCAGATTAATGGTTGATGCTGGGCTGAATGCCGGTGCAGATTTCACTGTTATTGATACAACAGGATATGTTCATGACGGAGCGGCCGTGGCGTTAAAGCAGCAAAAAATTGATCTCATTCGTCCACATCATTTGGTCTGCATCGGGCGTTCTAAGGACTTGGAAAGGATTGTTGCTTGTTATAACGACTTAAATTTTCTCACAATCCACTATCTACCCCCACATAAGTTGGTAAGCACAAAAAGCAGTGAAGCACGTAAGAGAAATCGAAAAGCGAAATTTGAAGCATATTTCGCAGATAGTGAACGCCAAACAGTTCCATTTGGACAAATTCGAGGCGCACGCACCTCATTTTTCAATGGCAGAATCGCAAATCAGAAGGAAATAGAAATACTCACCCGACTAACCGAAGAAGAGATAATATATGCCGAGTGGGGACATCGCTCCGTAAGCCTAATTGCGCGAAGAAACCTACCACAATCTGCCACTAAAAGTCTGAAAAACTATCTGAGTTTATCATTTGTTGTCGCTGAAACACTTGCTTACTTTGAACAACGCCTTGTAGGAGTGATTGATAAAGTAGGCAACACGTTAGCAATCGGCATTATTGAAAAGATGAACTTCCAAAATCAAAACCTAAATATCCGTTGTGAACCAGGCATTGCTGCAAAAATCAAGGTTCTTCAGTTTGGAGATTATAGGTATACCAAGAAACAGTAAGACAATTTCTTAATAATTGTCTCAGAACAGAATATAAACATGAAGATTGAGTCTTCTGGTCAAGGGACTGACTCCTTGCAACAAAAAAAACTCCTTTTCCGGTTTCTACGTTATCTCACTCCTCACAAAGGCTCTATCATATTGGCAATGGTTTGTGCTTTAGTCGTTTCTATTTGCGATCTCGGACCGATTCAGATTTTAGCAGATACGCTAAATTCACTAAAACTATTAGAAGACTTTAGTCAATCTCCCCAACCTCGTACAATCCGTTTTTTTTATATAGAGAACATTTTTGAAGGTTATGAAATTACATTGACAGATGCGGGGGATGCCATCCGTTTCTTTTTTTGGGTTTTTATAGGCGCAGTCAGTCTTGTTTTCGTAAAGGGATTTTTTGTTTTCGGTAACGATTTTCTGATGGAACGTGTCGGAAATAAATTTAGTTTTCGCGTGCGAAATGACCTATATGAAAAATTAGTTTCAGCTCCATTAGGCACCCTCTCAGAAAATCAAAGTGGCGACGTAATGACAAGAGCCACTGATGATGTGCGAATGTTACAGCAGGCAGTCGCCGCAACCGCATCAATAATGCATGCTATTATCAAAGTCACTATTTTTCTCGCTTTTATGTTTTACAAGAATATCCAAATGACAATCTTCTCCATGTTAGTTCTTCCAATGATTGCGTATTTTATCTTACGCATAGGCACACGTGTCCGCAAAGCAAGCATGGAAATTCAACAAAGTAGCTCAGACATCTATTCACAACTCAAGGAAACGCTTGCTGGAATCAACATTATAAAAAGTTTTACCGCCGAAAAAACTGAAATGGAGAGGTTTCAAACGGTTACATCAAGCCAATACGACTCGGCAATTCGTCGCGCAAAATTTGCATCCCTCCTTCCTCCACTTATTGAATGGATGGCAGCTATCGGAATTACAACTGTTTTAGGACTTGGTTGTTGGAACGTCATAGAAGGGAGTCTGGATATAGGCTGGTTTGTAGGTTATATGGCAATAGTCGGACTGATGTATAAACCGATTAAGACCATAGGTAGTGTGAATAATGTATTACAACAAAGCCTCGCTTCTGCAGAACGTATCTTCCCACTGCTTGATTTTGAAAACGAGGCTGGTAGCGAATCGGATGGAAAACGTGAACTCCCTAACGTACAGGGAACTGTCCAATTTCAAAACGTCTCGTTCGCGTATCAAGAACGCCCTGTGATAAAAAATGTCAGTTTTACAGTGGAACCGGGGGAGATTATCGCACTTGTCGGTCCAAGCGGCAGCGGGAAGACAACACTACTCAACCTACTGCTAAAGTTCTATACAGTTGATAGCGGTGCGATTCTAATTGATGATTTTCCCGTTGATGAGGTCACGCTGACATCATTAAGGCAAAATATTGCCCTTGTTCCACAGGGGACGTTTCTCTTTGATGGCACTGTTTTAGAAAATATCGGATACGGTTCACCAGGTGCAACAAGAGAATCAATCATCGCGGCAGCAGAAAAAGCAAACGCTCACGGTTTTATTTCTGAAATGCCTAACGGCTACAACACACCAATAGGAGAAGCAGGTGGTAACCTCTCAGGCGGAGAACAGCAACGTATTTCTATTGCACGCGCCATTTTAAAAGACGCTCCAATTCTCATCTTAGATGAAGCAACTTCAGCTCTTGACACACAATCAGAAGCAATTATCCAAAAATCGCTGACAAATCTTATGGAGGGTAGAACCAGCTTTATTATTGCACATCGACTTTCAACGGTAATGCGTGCTGACAATATTTTGGTTATTAACGATGGTGAAATCGTGGAAAGCGGAAACCACACGAAATTATTAGAAAAAAAGGGACTTTACCATAAGTTGTGTCAGCAGCAGATTTTTGGATAATCTTGACCAATTGAGTCTGTAAAGCATAACGCCTGATTCAGTTTAGTGTCAATATAAAAACGCCAAAAAATCACACATTTGTAAACTAATTGGATTTAAACACGTCTCAATACTATGTAGGTTAAATTAACGTTTCAACAATATTATATCAATTTTATTCTTTTATAGTATAACTACATATTCTGTAAAGAGTTTTGCTTCATACCAAGAAATATAAGCCCCGATCAGGAAGGATCAGGGCTGTTGTGAACAACTTAGGTTGAAAACTTGTTCCAAAGTTAATTGAATTGTAACGATATAAACGCATAATCACTATGGCGTGAAAACAACGAAATAAAACCTTAATTTCGTCCCTGTTTGGTGATAGCACCCTCCAGGTCGGATTCACGGTAGATCGCTTCAGATAAATCTACCTCATAAAGATACGCACCTTTGAAATTCGCGCCGAGTAAAACGATACCGTCTAATTTAATTTCACCAAAAATTGCTTCTTCCAGATTGGCATTTTCAAAAGTGGTAAGGTTGCCAAAGGGAGCAGTAGGAACACATTGAGGACATCCAAGCGTTGCGCGACGGAGATCAGCACCGCGAAAATTAGTCCCAGATAGGAGGCTTCCACTCAGAAACGCTCCAAACAAGTTAGCATTTTCCAGCGTTGCTTCTGTCAGATTCGCTCCGACCAAATAGGTTCGCAATAGAATTGCACCTGATAGATCTGCTCCAGTTAGATTGGCATCGTTTAGATTGGCATCAGTTAAATCAGCGTCTTTTAAATTTGCACCACTTAAATTTGCAGCTGAGAAATCAGCACCGACAAGTGATTGATTTGCTAAGTCTACATTGGTTAGGTCTTCGTTAGCTAAAGATTCACCTTCTAATAAACGTTGAACTACATCTTTTTGCGGTTTTTCATGCATAAATTGCCTCCATTTATTCGTTTTTTTAATAGACATCTCAGATAATAAACATCATCAAAACTTTTGTAACAAACATTAATGTTAGCCGTTTTTTAACACAAATTGAAATTTTAAGATTTATTGAATTGATTTGACGGCGAAATACCCTATCAGCGGTCATCCGTTTGAAACGCTTGGAACATAAACGTTCAATTAGTATATATCCAAAGCAAAAAACTCTGCATTGACATAAGGAAAAACTAAAATGAAAAACTTTTACCCGGCTGATTCAGTTGATTATGATCTGTTTTCTGCTGATGAGAAAAAAGAGGAGAATACTACTCCAGTAAAGGATGAGACCTTCGCTTATCTCCAGACTATCGCGAAAACTCCGTTATTGGAAGCGGATCAAGAAAAAGCACTTTTTGAGACATACCAAGAAGGCATACAGATTTTTGCGTCAAACTTCAAAAAATTTCCTAAGTGGGTAATAAACACGTTAGAAATTCCAATTAGAACCCGCAGCATTTCTAAACAAAATCTAAAACCAGCTCAAAAAGATCATAAACTAATTATAGATCAAATTTCGACATACATTTTACCAATAGAAGACATACTGCAAAAACTGGAAAAGCAGCAAAAAAAGTTAGAAAATGTAAAGTCGAAAATTCTTCGGGGTAATCTGCACCTCCTCAAAAAATATGTAAATGATCCAGAATACGCTGCAGCTGTGTCTCCAGAATTAATGCAGGTAGGATACCTTGCTCTTACTAAAGCAATAGAAAGTTGGACACCTGAACGTGGGCAAAAGTTCCGATCATACGCACGAGGTTTAATCCGCGCCAGCATTGAAACAGCTCGCAGAACTCCTGATAAATTTGGATTGTCATCCACAGAACAAGAACAAAACCCGTTTTCTCATAATATGGAATACAATCCTCTTATTGAAGCAATGCCGCTTGATAAGGAAGAAGAGATACGTTTGCTTGAAATTTTTGCGGTGACACAATATGAAATAGTGCAACTTTTGGATAAACTTCCCCCAGATTTGTTAGATGAAATTGCATATACAAAGATCGGGCAAATTTTAGAAGTCCAGTGGACTGTAAACACTCTAAATCCACTTTTAGAAACGCTTCAAACTGAATTAGAACATCTCAAATCTCTCTTGATGAAACTTATAGAAGCAGATAAACTTGCCCACGACACCAAAATGAAAATTGTTGAAGCAAACCTACGATTAGTCGCAAGTATTGCAAAACAGCATCACTTTAATAAAACGGCTTTGACCTTCCTTGATCTCATGCAGGAAGGAAGCATCGGACTCATGAAGGCGGTTGAGAAATTTGACCACACACTCCGATACCGCTTCAGCACGTATGCCACGTGGTGGATAATGCAATCGATTAAACGCGCATTAGACCAGCAAGGACAGATCATTCGTGTTCCGTGTTACATCGGTGAAACCCGTAGATTAATCAAACAGGTGCAATCTAATCTTACCGCCACACTGGGGCGTGAACCCTCAATTAAAGAGGTCGCACGAGAGGTAAAACTCTCTGAGAAAAAGGTTGATGAAATCCTGCAAGCAACGAAAGACCCTATTTCGTTGGATGCACCGATTAGTGAAACAGCACCAGAAGTGCCAATTCGGGATATAATTCCAGATGATTCTCAAATCACACCTGAAACAGAATTGGTTAACTTCTCTAAAATTGAAGCATTAGAAGAAGTCCTTAACAGAACACTCAACCCACGTGAAACCCACGTCATTGTCCTGCGCTACGGATTAATTGATGGCACGGAATACACACTTGCTGATATCGGCACAAAACTTGAAATCAGCCGTGAACGGGTCAGGCAGATTGAAGTTGAGGCTCTCAATAAACTCAGACGACACGAACCTAAAGAGTTATTAAAGGAACTGTTTCAGAAATATTAGGATTTGTCTCGTCATTGATATTTTAAAAGACAAACGAATAACTCTCATTTGTAAGTATGTTGCAGGACTTTAGCAAGTCCTGCAACAACTAATAGACATTTCACCTCAATCCAACCGCTCAACTAAAGGAATCCCCGATTGAAAATCATATACTTTGACTGTTTCTCTGGTATTAGTGGTGATATGGTTCTCGGTGCTGTTGTTGATGCAGGAGTTGATCCAGATGTCCTGTCAAACGAACTCGCGAAACTAAAATTAGAAACCGAATTCAGTCTCCATTTCCAGAAAGCAACAAAACACGGTATCACCGGAACGCAAGCAGTAGTTGAGACTCCTGAAAATTCACACGGAGGACATCACCATAAACATGACCACGGTCCCAGTAGACACCTATCTGAGATTTTTGATCTGCTTGATACAAGTGACCTCAAAACGAGCATCCGTGATACTGCTAAACAGATATTTGACAGACTTGCTGAAGCCGAAGCGAAAGTACACGACACTGACAAAGCCAAAGTACATTTACACGAGGTCAGTGGGATTGACTCTATCGTGGACATCGTTGGTGCTGTCATCGGTTTCGAACAACTCGGTGCTGAAGAGATTTACGCTTCGCCTCTCTCACTTGGTCGCGGTTTTGTTAAATGTGCCCACGGTATGATGCCTGTACCTGTGCCGGGCACGATGGAACTTTTACACGGAGTTCCAATCCGTCAAACCGAAATTCCCAAAGAATTAGTTACGCCTACGGGTGCTGCCATCATCACTACACTTGCCAAAGATTTTGGCGTTATGCCTAATATGACCATCAATCAAATTGGATACGGTGCTGGCACCAGAGATCTTGATATGCAGCCAAATCTCCTTCGCATCTGTATCGGTGAAAAATCTCCTTCAAACAACATTAAACATAGACACGACCCTGCCCTCGGTTTTAGTGACAGCATAGAAATCATTGAAACGAATGTAGATGACATGTCCCCAGAAATTTCCGGCTATGTGATGGACAAGCTTTTGGAACACGGTGCTTTAGATGTATTCTTCGTCCCTATTCTTATGAAGAAAGGCAGAGCTGCCATAAAGATAAATGTACTTTGTTCATCCAGCACAAGAGACCTATTGATAAAAACACTTCTAACAGAAACAACAACCTTCGGTGTTCGATTCTACACTGCTGACCGTGTTATCCTTAATCGTGATTATGTGGAAATCAATACCGAATGGGGACCCGTTCGAGCTAAACGCGGTTACTTAAACGGTGATCTAATCAAAACAATTCCAGAGTATGAGGATTGTAAATCTCTTGCCGAACAAAACAGTGTTTCTCTCCAATCTGTCTTTCAAGAGGCACTTCGTAAGATTTAAACCCAGGCAGGCGAGTCAATATAATCCGTCCGTGAATAGAGGAAAATAAAGTCCACGCAAAAGGTTACATCATAGCATTTGTGGAGCAGTTATCACATTTCTTACACCGATAATCCTCTGATACCTCCTTCTCCCCAAAATAGTCACGAATAAATTTCATTCTACACTCAGCAGATAACGCATAGCGGTCCATTTTATCAATCATACTTTGTTTGTTTTTTACAAAGTCTCCAAGCCCCATCTGTTCCTCAGAAAGAGTCGACAAAAGTTCGCTATCTTGTAGCAATTCGATTAACATGAGATCATCTTTACCCCAATACAGAAGGTGTCCCTCACTTTGAAGTTCAGCGAGTTGTTCCATGACCCACTTTGGACTCAGTTCAAGGTCTCGGCAAAAACTCAAAATATCTGTCACTCGTCGTTGACGCAGATGTGTATAAAGTTCAGACTGACCTGATGTCCCGTCTGTAGGTTGCGTTCTCAACCGGATGGAAATTTGAGACGGAACGTTATACCATCTTTTTAGAAAACGGAGTTCTTGTTTTTCCAGATAGGAAAGTCCAACCTGTATTTTTGCTTGGGTAAAGCCAACCTCTAACTCCAATTCATCCATCGCCACCAAACGATATTGCCCTGTCCCTTTCAAATTTTCAAGGGTTCGCAATAGTTTTAGGAGTGAAGGTTTATCGGGAGCATTCTCTTTGATGAACCATTTATGTAACTTTCTATCTTCATGAAAATAAAATAAAAGACAATCTGAATCTTTTTCATCTCTGCCAGCGCGTCCAATTTCTTGACAGTATTCCTCCAAGGTGCCGGTCATCGTCCAATGAATGATATACCGGATATTCGGTTTATCAATACCCATACCAAAAGCATTTGTAGCAACAACAATGTCTAATCCATTTCCGCTGTCATCAAAAAACGCTTCCTGTATCTGTTTGCGTTCGTGCAGCTCACGCCCTGCATGGTAAAAATCGACACGGTATCCTTGATCTTGAAGAAACTTGGCAATTTCTTCTGTTTCTCTTCTACGTCCGGCATAGATAATACCATTTCCTTTTAGCGTTTTCATTTTTTCTTCAAGCAAGGAATATTTCTGTTTCTCTTCTTCGATCTCGTGAACCGATAGCCTCAGATTAGGTCGTGCAATACACTCTACAAATGGTCGTGGTTCTGGAATTTTCAGAATTTCCAGAATATCTTCTCGGATGTCTGGCGGTGCAGTTGCTGTGAAAAGGGCAATTGCCCGCGGATAAAGTGTGTCAATAGCATCACAGATTGAAAGATAAGCACGACGAAAATCGTGCCCCCACTGCGAAATACAATGCGCCTCATCAATGACGAATAGAGAAATAAGCACAGAATTCAGAATATCTAAAAACCTACGGC
>JAPPMR010000099.1 GCA_028818995.1 Candidatus Poribacteria bacterium
GTCTACGTTTTCCCACAAAGAACTGAGCGAAAGTCGAATGTGCCAGCACCAAATTTAGACAATTTACAGATAGATGCTATTCCTTTAAACATGCCGACTATTAATGAACCAACTCAAAACGCTACCTTCCTAAAAAAAGTTGAGCCAATATATCCTGAATCTGCTCGTGCCACGCACCAAGAGGGATTAATCGTTCTTGAAGCCACCATAGGCATAGATGGGAAAGCGCAAAACATACGTGTCGTTGAGGTTAGAAAAATTAGTGGTCTTGGTTGTGAAGAAGCAGCAATTCAAGCACTCAAATCGTCGTTATTCACACCAGCGATGCAGGGCAAAACAGCCGTTAGTCAGCGCCTTCGCATTCCGTATCGTTTTAGTTTGAAAAGCTAATCTGTTTTAAATATATTCCCCTGAACTTACCATCAATGTGATGCGGCAATCTCTCCTTATTTTCTATCATTCATTCAAATATCACTTGCCTTCTAAACGGATTCATTCTATACTTTTCTATATCTTCGTTCATTAGGAGAATAATCTGTGAATATTCAACTTTCAGGCAAGGTAGCGGTTATAACTGGTGGCTCCACAGGTATTGGCGCGGCAACTGCCATCGCTTACGCTGAAGCAGGTGGGAAAGTCGTTCTTGGAGATATTAATGAGGCTGATGGGCAAGAAACCTCAAAAGCGATTGTAAGAAACGGTGGAATAGCAAAATTTTGTCGCACCGATGTTACCTCCGAAACCGAAGTTGCCCAACTCATAAAAATTGCAGACGAAGCGTACGGACGAATTGACACATTGGTAACTTCTGCTGGCGTGCTACGCGGTCCAAGCGTCCGAATTGAAGATTTTGAGGAGTCTACCTTCGATTCAGTAATTGATGTAAACCTAAAAGGGACTTTTTTTGCGCTCAAACACGCAGTTCCCGTAATGGGCAGAAGTGGTGGGGGTGTTATCCTCTGTATTGCTTCAGGAGCGGGAGTTCGCGGTGGAAGTTCCTCAGTGGCTTACGCTTCAAGTAAAGGAGGCGTAAACGGTCTTGTGATGACTGTAGAAGGCCAAGTTGGGTCAAACATTCGCATGCACACAATATGTCCAGGTGGACTTGCTACACCGCTCAAACTTGGGCAAATTGCTGAATCAGCAAAGCGAGATGGAAATGATCCAGAGGCTGCTGTTGAAAGTGCGCTGAAATCACTCGGTGATCCTGCGGGTGTTGCCCGAATACTGACGTTCCTTGCTTCTGACGAGGCATCTTACATTCGTGGGCAGATTTTCACAAGATAATTGGTTTAAATAGTTTTTGGAACGTTAACAACTTGGGTTTAGCGCGTAGTCAAAGTTCAACCACAAACTTTTTGAATAGCGGTAGAAAAAGACTGGAAATATACCTGAAACAACAACCCATATTGCAAAATTGACCAGAAAAGGGATAGATGTGAAGACACTAAAGATAAAGTAACCCGGAAAAGCAAGGAAAACTGTAGCGCCATAATTGATATACATTGCACCGATAAAATATCCTTGCTCACGTTCAAACTTTAAATCGCATTCAGGACAATTGGAAAACATCGTGAACCGTTTTTCAAAGAGTGAACCATCCTCACATCGTGGACACTTGAGTCCAAAACTGCATCGCATAATCTTTTTGAGATTTCCAAAGGTTAGTTTCATAAATGCGTTCTAATGAAAGTTAATAGGTGTTGTCATCCCAAAAGACTTTGAACGTCCGTAGCAATATTTTGAAGTCGTTCCATAGGGACAAATTCTCAATATATTCCAAATCAACAGGAATTCCTTCTCTGATTGACCCACGGCGGCGCGGACTCAACTGCCACAGTCCAGTCATTCCTGGACGCACGAGATGACGTTGATTTTCCCAATCTTCATAATTCTCAGCGAGAAACGGCATTTCTGGACGTGGACCGACAAGACTCATTTCCCCTTTTATCACATTAAATAATTGAGGCAATTCATCTAAACTGGTTTTTCGAATCCATTTACCAACAGCGGTAATGCGGACATCTTCTGTTGAATCAGGTTTTTCTGAATAGGAGGGTGTATCAATATGAAGACTTCTAAACTTGTGAATGACAAAGAGTTTATTATTTATTCCGACCCGTTTATGGGAGAAAAAAATCGGTCCCCGCGAGGATAGTTTAATCAGTATTGAAATGAGAATCATTAGTGGAGCAAATATAAGGATCAAGAAAAATGCTGCCACAAAATCAAGTAAATATTTTCCTCGCTTTGCGTAAAAGGAAGAAAGTCTTTCAACTGAAGTCTGTGCTGTGTCGTTCATATATGCAAAGTTAGGTTTGGAGACGCTAAATTTTATTGGCAAATGTGCCATTATCCTTGATCCTACCCCAAATTAGTAGATTTCATTTTTTCTTCTGTAGTTTTTCAAAAACGTCAATATATTGTTTCGCAATATGATCCCAATTGAATCGTTTTCGTATCTGTTCAGGAGCGCGCCGACGGAAGTCGTCAACCTTCTCTGGATTCTGCTCTAATGCATCTATCTCAATTTTGAGAGATTCTGAATTCTTGTCAAAGAGCACGCCGTAAGTACCACCTTCCAAGACTTCATGGTTGAACGGTGTATTGAGTGCTAAAATACAGTTAGAAAATCCTAACGCCTTCAAAATGGAAGGATTGATGCCGCCAAATTGATGCCCGTGAATGTAAGCGAAGCAATGATGGTGAAGTTCTTTTATATGTTCTGAACTATCAATATGTCCTAAGAAAATTACATTTTCATTGGCGATATTTTTTAATTTATCTAAAAATTCATTTTCAAGTTTGTTGCCTTTATAGTCTGCCCCACCAGCTATAGCAAGTTTTTTCTTGCTATTTGAGTTAACAAATGCTTCTAAAATTATATCTGCATTATTATCGGGTACAAGACGACTCGCGATCAGATAGTAATTCCGTGATTCAAGCCCATAACTCTCAAGTATCTCAGGATGCTCAGATGGCTCAATGTTTGCTCCGTAAGCAATATATGTAGTCTCAGCACCTAATTCTTCAAGGTAAAGTCTTTTCATTTCTTCGGCATCGGTAATCACAATTGGGAACGCAGAAGTAGCCATCTTTGCTGCCCACTTGAAGTAGACCGCGCCTAAACCTTTCCACTTTGGACGAAGCCATTCCATTCCATCAACGTTGATAACAGCACTTTTTCCAACAATCCGGAAAAACCAACCAAAGGGCCCATTGCCTGCGTTCCAAACAAGAATGGCATCAGATGGAGAAAACGAAGCGTGTAAAGTTGCTAATAAACTGTGGCTAAGAGTACTAAACATCTTATGTTCAATGCTGGGTAAGTAGATTAACTTGATACCTTTCCATTCGCTCGGTCTCTCTTTAAAAACTGCTTTTCGGCAATAGACAGTGACCTCATGTCCCGCTTCTACCCAGCGGGGTGCAAGTTCACCCATGATGGTCTCCAACCCACTATAAGTTGCTGGAAGACCCCGAATGCCCAATACGCGAATTTTCATCCTAAATCCTTCCGAATGATACCAAGATAAGTCTATAAGACAATTTCTTTGATGCGATAACCAACATGAATCTTCATTAAAAATGCTATTCTAATTGAGGTGTGTAATTCCACTTTGAATAGTAAGGAACAACTGCGAACTTTTCAGGTTACGACTTAAAATCTATAAAGTGCTTTTGCTTGGATTTCGTTCCCAGTTTCATGTACATTTTGACGATTTTCGAGATTTCGCCTCCAAATCCTTGCCCACTCACCGTAAAACGAATAATGACCAATAACAACCCAATTAAAACCTACTTTTAAGCGATGCTCACTTTCTGTTATCCCAGAGAGTGGTGTCCATACATCATCTTTCGGTGCATCAGGTGGATGATTTTTGTCTATGTTTCCTTCACCGTGGCGTTCAAGTTCGTAGCCAAAAACGGTTTCCAACTTATCTGTAAAACGTCTGCGTAGTTCGATCCATAGATTATCTGCATCAGAACCGATATGATGTCCAACAGGTGTAGTGAAATGTTTATAAACGTTTGCAGGATTGACGTGTGTATAGGCGTATTGGTTTATAAAAGTGTATTCGGCGTGGAAATCAGTGTCTGTTAGTCCAAAGGGGTCCGTAAAATAAATTCCGCCAAGGATACCAAATTTCGTATCCCAATGTTTAAAACTGACAGCAGGGTTCCCATCGTCAACCATCAACTCACCATATATTTCAAAATTATCTACAGGACGTAACCGAAAATCAACACTGACAAATACGTTATCGCCACTACCAGGGGCACGACTGTCTGCCCGCGATATAGTTTGCTCGTTTATGAAATATATGTTAACAGGATTCAAATATCCAGGTTCAAACCGATTGCCATAGATAACGACCTCCGATATTCCAAAACCAAATCTATTCCAGTAATATCCTTCAATTCTGTGGCCTGAAATATATTTTTCATTGATGTCTTCCGACATGTCTTCTAACACACCAGTGAATGCTGTAAATGATATAGTTTTGTAGTTAGTTTGAAATTTCACCATATCCATTGCTAAAGGGTCAGAGGAAATCAGCAGGTTTCCATGATAGCCAGGTCCCCATTGGAGATTGTCCTGACCGAATTGCAACTCAAACCAAGGAAAATTAAATTTGAGATAATTATTATTCGCAATTCTGTTTCTAAGTTTTCCTTCCAACTGTCTATGCTTTGATTCGTCAGCAAAGACATCGTTAAAAAAGTCCCCATACAACGATCTATATGCTATGTCTCCAGAAAAAGCAAAACTATCCTCAAACTGTCCATATAGATGTGGATACAGTGTAGTAACGTGCATATTCCCTTCAACGTTAGGGACTTCGGACACATTATCAACTAAACGTGTGATCTCTTGGTGTCCAACCCGTAAATCAAAGGAGATACGAGAGGTAGAGTTGTCAGTAAGTGTGCCCAAATGTAATCGTCGATTGGGAGGGGTTTGCGTTCCAGCTTCTGAGTAAAAGGCTAATAAGTCCTTTAAGCGTTTCTGGTCGTTAACGCTCAAAGTCAGTTCACCTCTATCAAGTTTTTGAGACACTTCTACCAGCAATGATGCAACCTGTTTCCGTGTAAACGGTAAAGAACCCCGCGTCACACCCGACACCACACGTTTATTAAGTAAACGATGAATAAAGCGGTAGGTTTCAGTATTAAAATCGGATATATCTGGATTAAGGGGGACATTTATAAGCGATGCAGCATCGGCACGTGAAAAAAAACAGAAATTGACAACTATGCAGAATATAAGAAAGATTCTAAAAAACATGTGTTTTCTGCCTCCAAGGAAAAAAAATGAAATCAATTTTATTTGAGAATTGTCATTCGGCGGATTGCTTTTACCTTACCAGCGTTGAGTGAATAAAAATAGATGCCATTTGCGACCGATTCTCCAGTGGAATTACACCCATCCCAATGTGCTGCTTTCGTTTTACTCCGATAAGTGCCAGCAGTTTGAAATCCCATATTTAGTTTTCTAATAATTTCACCTTTCAGATTATAGATTTCAATGTCTACATCTGTGTCTCGTGCCAAATCGTAGGGTATCCACGTCTCTGGATTGAAAGGGTTAGGAAAATTCGGAAGAAGGGTTGTTTTTTTAGGGGTTACGGTGTTAAACAGTGCTTCTAAGTTCGCAATTCCACGGCGAAAAACGGTGGAGCCGTCGTCTACTTGATATGCTTCAGTTAGCCATTCAGAAATGCTACCAACATATTCTTGTGTAACAGAAGTTGCGGATGCTGATGCAAGGCAAGATTCCCCTAAATGCGAAGCGACATATAACAAATCTATTATATTAACCTTTCCATCCTTATTTACATCAACCTTCGGATGCTCTGGAGTCTCCGTTCCAAAACTGTTTGAAACTAAGAGTAAATCTCGGACATCAACGATACCATCGTTGTTTATATCCCATGGTAGTGTCTGTGGGACAGAGACTTGTTCTGACACATCCGGCAGAGCCGCTTGCCAGCCTGCATGGAGTCGTCCACTGAGCTGTGCCACAAGTTCCTTATTTTCTGGTAGATTCGCAATATTGGTTGTTTCATTTGGGTCGGCATGATAATTATAAAGTTCTATCCCATTTCGACCACTGTTTCCCCACTCAGTGTATCTGTATTGCTCTGTCCGTATGGAGTTTCCTGTGCTCCGCCCTTTTTGGCTAAAAGCAGCAGTTTTCCACGTACGGGCCGGTTCTTCTATGATTGGCATCATGCTTATGCCTTCTAACTGTGACGGTATTGAAATTTGGCATGCTTCACACAATGTCGGATAGATGTCAACAAGTTCAGCAAGTGCATCCGTTTTTGCGCCCTGATGAGGCTGCCCTGGCACACTGACAATCAACGGAGAGCGGACAGATACTTCAAATAGCGTGTTTTTTAACCATTTTCCATGTTCTCCAAGATGAAAACCGTGATCGCCTACCAAGACAATGACTGTATTTTCGGTTAGTCTAAGAAGGTCAAGGTGGTTTAGGACATGTCCAACCTGTGCATCCGTAAAACTTGTTGATGCAGCATACGCTCGAATCAATTCTAACGTTTTCGCTTCCGAGAGAGGCCCTTCATCGGGGATATCTTGGAAGTCTCTGAATCCCTTGAAATTGCCGTCGGTAATAGATGGGGCATAGTTAGGCAGGTCGGAGGAAGATGGGAGATTAAAAGACACATCATTATATAATTCATAATACTTTCTCGGCGCATAGAAAGGCAAATGAGGTTTGCGAAAGCCAACTGCGAGAAAAAAACGATTGTTTTGAATTTCTTCCAAAACCTCAATTGCGCGTTTGGCAGTTCTCCCATCTCTGAGTTCGTCGTCTTCAACATCAAGTGCCTGCCAAGAAGATACCGAGGATCTATTATCGTAAGAACTCGGTTGTGTCCACGAGGGCACACTCCACGAGTAAGCATCATCTTGCCTTTCCAGATTTTGTGCAACTTTACCAATTGATTGTGTATGATACCCAGAAATTTTAAAGTGCTGTGGGAGCGTCACAGCGTTCGGTAGATTTTCCCTAAATCCTGTTGAGTTGGAAAACACTCCCGTTGTGTTAGGTCTTAGTCCGGTGAGAATTGATGTCCGGGATGGATGGCACAAAGGATTTTGACAATAAGCGCGGTTGAAAAGTGTGCCTCGTTGGGCAAGCCTATCAATATTGGGCGTGTGCATCTCTGAATGTCCATAGCACCCAAGTAGTGGGCGCAGATCATCAACGATGAAAAACAAAACATTATATTGACAATTGGCATTTGCCTTGAGTTTGGGTAAAGGTCCTATCGTGAAAGCGGCAGCACCTACCTTCAAACTTGTTGACAAGAAATCTCGTCGAGTATATGGTTGAAAAAGTGTTTTTTGCTGTTTGTCGTTTTTCATAACCGCATCCTTATTTTCTAATTACCATTCGGCGTGTCGCTTTCATCTGACCCGCTTGGAGTGTATAAAAATAGACACCACTTGCAACCAGTTCACCCTCAAAATTCCGTCCATCCCAATATGCTGCCTTGTTTTTGGACCGATAAGTCCCAGCCCCCTGATAACCTATGTTAAGTTTCCTAATAATTTCTCCCTTTAGGTTATAGATGTGAACATGAACGTTTGCGTCATTTGCTAAATCGTAAGGTATCCACGTCTCTGGATTGAAAGGATTCGGGAAGTTTGGTAAAAGCACTGTTTCTTCTGGGGTTACGCTATTAAGTAATCCTTCCAAGGTAGCGATACCCAGTTTAAAGACATTTGAACCATCGTCGGCTAAGCGTGCATCTGAGAGCCATTCATCCACTAAACTAAGATGTTTTTGGGAAATCTGTGTCTGTGTTGCAGGTGCCCCCGTGTTGGTAGATTCACCGAGATGTGCGGCAACTATAAGCAAGTCAATGATGTTAACGCTACCATCCCTGTTCACGTCAACTTTCGAATTTTCTGGTGCCTCAGCACCAAAATTATTTGAGATCAAGACAAGGTCTTGGAAATCAACAACACCATCGTTGTTTATATCCCAGGGTAACGTTTGTAAAACATGGAATTGTTCCGGTATATTAGATAACGCCCCTTGCCAGCCAGCATGTAGTTTTTCACTGAGTTGTTCAACAAGTTCCTTGTTTTCTGGTAGATTCGCAATATTGACAGTTTCATTTGGGTCAGCGAGATAATCGTAAAGTTCTTTGCCTTTTATCCCATTATTTCCCCATTCGGTGTATCTGTATTGTCTGGTACGCATGCTGTATCCATCCACAGAAGTTTTATTGCTTATTCTGGTCAATTGACTAAATACGGCTGTTTTCCAGGTCTGTGTCGGCTCCTCTATGACAGGTACCATACTAATTCCTTCAAGTTCTGTTGGAATTGGTAGCTGACAGGCATCACATAATGTCGGATAGATGTCAACAAGTTCAACTAAGGCATCTGTATTTACATTCCGATGCGTTTGCCCTGGGATGCTGACTATCAAAGGTGAACGGACAGAATCCTCAAAGAGAGTGTTTTTTCGCCAGAGTCCATGTTCCCCAAGATGAAATCCATGATCTCCCCAAAAAACGATTACCGTCTTTTCAGTAAGACTTAGCATATCTAAATGGGCTAAGACACGTCCTATTAAGGCATCTATATAACTGATATTTGCTGCATAAGCCAAAGTTAATTCCACCGTTTTCTCATCAGAAAACGGTGGGTAATGAGCAATATCTTGATAAGCTTTCATTCCTTTAGGGTTCTCAGCTATTTTCGGGGCATTTCTTGGAAGAGTTGAATCAATCGGGACTTTGAAGTCTTGCGTTGTGTATAAATCAAAGTATTTTCTTGGGGCGTAGAACGGTAAATGTGGTTTGTTAAAACCAACTGCGAGGAAAAATTGCTTATCCTTAATTTCTGTTAGGACTTCTAAAGCAGCGTTGACAATCTGTCCATCTTCCAGTTCATCATCGGCTACATCAAGTGCTTGCCAAGAGGGGGACGTAGTTTTATTTATGTATTTCCAGGGTTGTCGCCAGATTGGAGCACTCCATGAAAGTTTATCCTTCCATGCTGCATCCCCATGAGCGACTTTACCAACAGAGCGAGTATGGTAACCGTGGTTTTTGAAGTGTTGTGGGAGTGTTACTACATTAGGTAGCACTTCACGAAAATCTGTAGGATTGTCATGAACACCCGTTGTATCGGGGCGTAACCCAGTAAGTACTGAAACGCGGGAGGGATTACAAACCGGAAATTGGCAGTAAGCACGATTGAAAAGTGTTCCTCGTTGTGAAAGTCTATCAATGTTGGGTGTGTGCATCACTGAATTTCCATAGCAGCCTAACATAGGGCGTAGATCGTCAATAGCAATAAACAATACATTGTATTGGCCCACAGTATCTGCCCGAAGTTTAGGTAAAAGACTTGTTGCGAAAGCTGCCGCACCCACTTTCAAGCCTGTTGAAAGGAAATGTCGCCGAGTGAACGGGTGTAAGGATGCCTTCTGCTGATCAATATCTTTCATGTGATGTTCTCCTTATTTTCCAATTACCATTTTGCGGGTTACTTTCGTTTGACCAGCACAAAGCGTATAGAAATAGATTCCACTTGCGACAGGTTCACCAACAGAATTACAACCATTCCAATATGCTGCGCGTGATCGTGTCCTATAAGTGCCAGCAGCTTGAAAACCGATA
>JAPPMR010000168.1 GCA_028818995.1 Candidatus Poribacteria bacterium
CTGATTGACTCGCTCAGATGGATCATCTTCCAAATCGTATAGTTCACCATACGGATGTCCACAATACCATGTCAGCTTCCGCGTATCAGTCACAATCGTTTTAAGGCGTAAGCCTTGTGGGTCGTCTACACATTCAATCAATAGCGAATCTCGCACGGAATCCTGTTCTCCAGTAAGCATCGGCATTGCATTCACCCCATCAGTATCAGATGGTATGGGTAATCCCGCAGCGGCAAGCATAGTCGGCACAATGTCAACATGGCTAAAAAGTGTGTTTGTTCGCTGTCCAGATGGTATGGCTGCGGGATAACGTATTAGAGTCGGCACACGGACAAGTTGTTCGTAATGAAACGGTCCCTTCATCCAAAGCCCGTGGTCACCGAGCAGTTCGCCGTGGTCTGTGGTAAACAATACCAATGTATTCTCGCGCATCCCACATGCATCCAAACACGCCAAGATGCGTCCCATCTCCTGATCAATAATCTTCACCATGTTGTAGTAGTATGCTCTTCCGAGTCGCGCATCGTGTTTCGAAACTTTGCGGAAATCTGCACCGCCACCTTGTCCAGCCATAGCATACTTGCCAAGGATCTTTGACTTACTCAGTTGTCCGCAACGCGCCTCTATAAAATGAGGTGGTTTGTCGTCCAACTCACCTTCAATCAAATCTGGCAGCGGCACCTCAGCGGGATCAACGCGTGCCTCAAATTCAGTCGGTACACAGTGCGGATGATGCGGGTCTTGAAAACCGACTGCTAATAAAAACGGTTGATTTACATCGTGGTTTGTTAGAAAATCTATCGTCCGGTCAGCAGTCCAAACACTATTGTGATATTTTAGAGGAATATCCCAATCATGTGCACCACCACCAAATCCTACTTGCGATAGCCGCCTTGCCTTGCTATAGCTTGCAAACGTCTCTTCAGAAACTTGAGATCGCACCCATTCACCGTAATGTCCTGCGATTCCATAGGTTGCATGACCAAGTGCCAATTCCACCGTCTCAAACCCATAATATGGACCACAGAAATCAGGATAACGGTCTGTATTGCCCCGCGCTTCAACAGATTCTTCAGCGGATGCCCCAAAAGGCTGGAAGTGCGCTTTACCTATATAGTGTGTGCGATACCCGACATCCAAGAGACGATGTGAGATCATCGGTTCGTCATCCGGGACGTTCATACCGACATTCCACGCACCGTGGCGACTCACATATTTTCCTGAAAAGATTGAGGCGCGGGCGGGAGTACACACAGGATTTGTACAATACGCGCGTTCAAAACAGACACCTTCTGAAGCGAATTTATCCAAATGCGGCGTATCTGTAAATTCCGAACCGTAGCAGCTGAGACTATCTGTCCGCTGCTGGTCAGTCGTGATGATAATTATATTAGGACGTTGTACGTTCATAGATATTGACAGCCTTAATTTCCTTGTACTGCTTTGAAAACAGAATCAATAGCACCAAATAGAATAGGCAAATTTGCTAAAGTAAAACTCGTTCTGTTCCGTGTAAAGATATCGGCGACAAACCGTCCAAATTCCCACAATGTGCCATCAGTAACAATACCGTAGACAGGGAAAGAGGGATCGTCATTCATTTTTTGTGCAGCAACCATCTCAGCCAAACATTGTCCCCATCCTTGTTCAAAGTCATTCTTTTTCGCCTCAACCATCATTATCAAAGGCATCCCAACAACAGTAATGCCCAATTCAGACTTTGTAGCAATAATATAATCTGGTGTGCCATTCAAAATCTCATCATAAGTAATGGTTTTTTTATCCAAAGCCCGTAATTTTCAGCATAATCTTTGTAGATCTCTCTTAAAATAGGAAATATAACCACTTCACATCTTGAACTTTCTGATGTAAAAAAATCAATATGTTGCTGACTAAATTCAAGTTCTTTTAAAAAATGTTCTGAAGGATCTTTTGCCTCAACTCCGAAAAAATCGTTATACGCGTATTTGATGTTATATTTTTCTTGAACCTCAGAAATTGACTTAAAATCACTGAATGCCATAAGTGCTACCTCCCACAATTTCAATGTGAATTTGAACTCGTTTGAGGTGATTGATAGATTAGGTACAAAACGGTTTTAAATACGCATAACTCTGTTCCGCTGCATCTTCAGGCTCCATAATCTCTCGAAAAGCCTGATGCACTGTCACATAACCATCGTAACCAATGGCTTCCAAACAGCGAAACACTAACGGAAAATCAATCCCGCCCTTATCTTGCAAACGGATCGGGTCGTGTGGCACTTCACCTTGAATCCACGTCAAAAGACGAGTTTTTCCTTCCGGTCGACGGATATGATTTTGGAGATAGACATTAAAAAGATACGGTGAAAATCGTTTGAGTGTCTCAACACCGTAATCCTGCGCGCACAGATCAAGATTAGCAGGTTCGTAGATAATGCCAAAATTCTTTCTACCGACGCGTTTTAACACATCAATTGAACCTTCAACCGTTTCAAACAGGCTCTGTGTATGCGACTGATGGGCAAGACGGATACCGCGTTCTGCTGCTTCGTCGGATGCGCGTTGTGCCCATGGAATATCCTCCTCAACTTTCATTGCGATGCGAATTAGGTCTGCGCCAAGAAGTTCTGTGAGATCAAGATACGGTGTTATATTGCGCAGTCCATCAGGTCCTTCATCGTTGTTGAGCGGTACAGGAAAATCACCCGTTACCATAGAGATTTTGAGGTTAAGTGAATCTGCCTGCTTACGTGCAGCAGTAATCTGCTCCAGAGGTGAATGGATACCGACTTGGGATGCACGCATACACATTGCCTCGTAGCCGAGGTTCGCTGCGAGTTCTGTGAGTTGCACAAAGGTATGGGTAGCATCTTTTTTTGAAGCATTTTCTGCAACGCGAACGGAAAGTGAGAGTTTCATTAAATCTTTTCTCCAAAGTTCATAGTATATGCCACTACAACAATAGAATATCGGTAATTGAAAGCGCCATCAAAACCAAACTAATCATGCCGTTCAATGTAAAAAATGCGAGATTGACGCGGGACAGGTCATTCGGTTTGACGATAGCATGCTCGTATATAAAAATCAGGAGGACAATTCCAACGCCAATATAGTAGAAAAGTCCCAGTTCGGTCAGAAGAGGAATACAAAACAGAAGCAAAACAGCAATAACATGCAGGGCAGAAGAAACCCATAACGCCCAACGGATACCGAGCCGCGCAGGAATAGAATGAAGCCCATGTTTTCTGTCAAAATTTACATCTTGACACGCATAAATAATGTCAAATCCTGCAGTCCAAAGCAATACAACACAGCACAGAATTATAGGTGTCCAATCAAATCTACCCGTAATTGCGATCCATGCCCCGACCGGTGAGATAGAAAGCGCAAGTCCTAACCAAAAATGCGAAAGTGAGGTAAAACGTTTCGCATAAGAATATCCCATAATCACGGCAAGTGCAACCGGTGAGAGTGCAAAAGCAAGCGGATTCAGTCGCCAGGCAGCAAAGACCAACAATCCTGCTGAAACGAGTGTAAAAACCCATACTGCTCCCTTTGTGATTAAGCCTGCTGGAATTGCCCGCATAGCCGTACGTGGATTTTCGCTATCAATTTCGGCATCGGCAAGGCGGTTAAATGCCATCGCACAACTGCGCGCACCCACCATCGCTACGAGAATCCATCCGAGTTTTGACAAAGGCGGGAGTCCCTCCGCAGCAATAAAAGCACTCATAATCGCAAACGGCAGCGCGAAAATGGTATGTTCAAATTTGATCATCTCAAGGATAATTTTTAATTTTCGCATCAAATTAACTATCTATTGATTTGTCCATCATAATTTGTGATTTGGTAGGAGGGAACTTTGATTCTCTACATAGAATGTGTCGCGATTCGGAGATCGCTCCTACAAGAAAACGGAACATAAGTTATACATTTTACTTTCAATGTCTATTTTCTACTTAATGCAAATGCCGAATATTTTCAAAATCAACTCAGAATTTTCAGAGTCGGTTCTCAGAGTTATATAGAAAACTTACGATGGATCCAGTTTTAATAAGGATTCCCAGCGTTTTTGATAAAACAACAATTTCAGAGTAACTCTGAAATTTTCATATATGTTTGTAATAGACATTATAACGTTTTAATTGTGTATTGTTATTGATCTTTAATAAAATCTAAAACTCGTAGGTCGGATAGAGCAACGCGAAACCCGACAATATCAGGGTTTCGGAGATAATATATCAGATTTAGAAAATGTTAAAACGGTAACTTCCTCCATCTGATAACTCCACATTGAGAACTAACATGTCGGGTGTCGCTGCGCTCTACCCGACCTACAATCCATTAGCGTTTAGACTGTATTTCGGTCTTAGTATTGTCAGATACGGACGATTAAATCATTATAATATCTAATTGAAACTAAATGAACCACTATTCTTCTTTCCACCGTTGCGTCAGACCTGAATCTATGCCGAACTGATCCAAGATTTTTGTCACAACAAAGTTGATTTGATCGTCTACCGTTTTTGGAAAATGGTAAAACCCTGGCATCGCAGGTAATACACAAACGCCTATACGTGATAATTTGAGCATGTTTTCAAGATGGATGGAACTGAGCGGTGTTTCACGAGGCACTATAACAAGCTTACGCCGTTCCTTGATACATACGTCTGCTGCACGATGGATAAGGTTACGCGAAATACCCGCTGCAATAGAGGCAACCGTTCCCATACTACATGGCACCACAATCATCCCTTGAGTACGGAAAGAACCACTGGCAATTGACGCACCGATGTCGGATTCATGGTGATAAATAACCTGTTCTGCTTCAACATCAATGAGTGATTCCAACCGAAAATTGTCAATATCTACTTCAATTTGAAGTTCTTCCCACAATGCCCGCGCACCAGATTTAGAGATCGTCAGATGCACCTCTAAATCCTCCCGTTTCGCAAGGACTTCAAGAAGGCGAACACCGTAAACGACTGCGCTTGCACCTGTGATACCGACAATCAATCGTTTCAATTAGTGTGTCTCCGATGAAAACGGCAAAAGGTTGCCTGTTGCGTCAAATTCCAAAGGAAGTGTTTCACCCGTAACCTCAAGGTTTGAGTGCAGTTGTGCATCCTTAAGAAGTACCTCTGATATATCAAGTTCTGTTAATCTAAGCGTGCTTTCAATCCGAATAACGCGGGCATTCTCAGGTTTCGTCAATCCGATAGTGTCAAGGGCAACTTCAATCGCCTCCCGATCTGTATCGTAATAGAATGGAATCTTTGATTTCTGCGGTCCAAGGGCAGTAATACCGTTCATATAGGTTGAGTGTCGGTCAATCTGCTCGACGAGACGTATCGTTGTGAAATCAGCAAGCCCAATACCTGTAGCGTTGCCATCACTTTCCTCGGTCAGATCACGGACAAATATGCGTAGAATTGCGGGTTTAAGAGGTTCCGGTTCAAAATTCTGCATCATTCTACCGATGACGTTGGTATCCATACCTGTCCCGCTGATATTTTTCCCAGACCAATCCACAATCAACAGATCAAGTTCATCAAAGGGAAGTCGTCCCATCAACGATTTTGCCTCAACCAGAAGTTCGCGCTCAGTCTGCAACAGTTGCGCAGCGGGCATCGCTACGGCTTTCGCAGTCTCTTCATGTGCATTTTCAATAAGACCTAATCCAAAAGCAATTTTCCCGCTGTCAAGAATAAAACTTCCCGCCGCGGTTATAACATGCTCAAATCCGTATTGAAAGAAAGCACGATGATAAAAGTTTGCCCCTTGCTGTTTGCCGAGACCGATAACCATCATCTTCATCAAACCGCTCTCAATAGAACCGTTGAAATCTGTATGCGCCTTTATGCGGTTGAGCGGCACAACATGGTCTGCTTCTGCAGCATAACGATCCATGAAAACAGGCAGGTCATCTGCTTCCGCCTGCCGCAGAGACCCGAGTTCCACAACCTCCATTGTTGCTTTTACAGGCGCACCAACGGTTGCTTCAGTGATTCCATAATGTTCCAGTACGGCTCGCTGCCCTTCAGATGTTGCCCCACCGTGGCTCCCCATTGCTGGAACAACAAAAGGTTTAGCACCAATACCTTTGAGATAATCTACGGTCGCTATTACTGCTGTTGCAACGTTGGCAACGCCACGGCTGCCAGCAGTAATAGCGACAGATTCACCGCTGCTCACAATAGATGCAGCGCCAATCCGATCTAATTCCGTATGAATTGCGGCTGGCAAGTCCGCGAGAACAGGTGCATCGAAATGTTGTTGGACTCGTGCCATTTTTGGAAGTGCCATTCGTTTTGTCCTTCTTAAATGAATAAATTCCTTGTCTTTCCGAACTCAACTTATGGGAATTTTATCAGAAATAGGTTAGAAATGCAAGAAAATTCAAAAGCAGTGAAAGACTTGTCATTTTTATAAGTTTTGCTGTATAATGAAGGTATCGGAAAGTCTTTGCGCTCGCTTATATTGCACAGCCCAAAAGGTAAAAGGATGACCAAGAAATGACGATATCTAACCGTTTTAGCCCTGATCTTTGCTCACATTTTAAGACAAATAAGGCAGCATTGAATTTGATAATATGCTTTTTCTTTGTGTTTGTGTTTGTTGCGACCGTTAACTTATTCGCAGCAAATCACACTTCTGTTCCCGATGTAGAAAAAATCATTAAACATATTGATCAGCTCTATCGTAGTAAAACAAGTCATGCCGACATGGAGATGCATATCGTCACACCACATTACGAACGCACATTAAAAATGTTGATTTGGACAAAAGGGACGGACAAAACTTTTATCCGAATTACCGCGCCAAAGAAAGAACAAGGAGTCGCAACACTACGCATCGGAAACGAAATGTGGAACTATCTGCCGAAGGTAAACAAGACGATGAAGATTTCACCATCAATGATGATGGGATCGTGGATGGGGTCTGATTTCACGAATGACGATTTAGTCAAGGAATCGTCAATGCTTGATGATTACACATATCAATTGATTACACCAGAAGATGCATCTGCCGATCTGCTCTATGTTCAGCTAATACCGAAGGAAGATTCTGCAATCGTTTGGGGAAAGATTATTGCAGCTGTCCAAGCCAAAGATTATATACCGGTGTGGCAGCATTTCTATGATGAAAAAGGAAAATTGATGCGTGTCTTAAATTTCAAAGAGGTTAAAAAGTTTGGACGCAAAACCGTTCCTTCTGTCATGGAAATGATTCCGCAAAACAAAGAAGGACACAAAACGGTCGTTCGTTGGTTAACTGCTACATTTGACACAAACGTTGACGATAAAATCTTCACACGCAGAAATCTGCAAAAAAGAAGATAATCTGTTTTTTTAATAAGGAATCCAAGATGGTTTTTACAATAAAACACAATTCAACATGCAAGATCAAAAGTCCCAGATTTATCTACTTAATTTGCCTCATTTTGAGTCTAATTTTTACCTCCTCAATCCAAGCACAACAGACAAACCTCACCAAAAAATTCGGTATTGGATCTCAGGGAGCCACACCTGCATTTGGTGGCATGAGTTTTCGTTATAACGGACTGGCGCCTGTATACCTGCAAACTGTCGGACGTTTCATTCTCAATGATCAGGATGGAGACCACATGTTAGGTGCAGGGGTTTCGTACGCCATCTTTGAACACCGAGGTAAATGGAACGAGGCTCGGTTGTATTTCACTTTAGAAGGTGGTTGGCGTTATAAAACGCAAACGGATATTGAGAAAGAAATTACCAAAACCACGACACTGGCAGCTGGAATATCTTTTGGAGGCGAACTTGTGTTTTCACTTGGCGGGATTCCGCTTGGCTTAAACCTTAGTATCGGTCAAGGGATTGGAACAGAAAACGATAATTCTCAATCTAAAGGGATTGCAGGTGTTTACGTAGGAGCGGGCATACATGCCTATTTTTAGAATTTTACTTCAGTGTTGCTTTTCCATGTTGGTTCTTGGAATCCTCCTATTGGGATGCTCAAAGATGTCCCGTAAAGTTGTTAAACCAGTTTCCGCTATACCTGTCTCTTTCGAGAAGTGCGAAATTGCCATCGGTACAACAAAACACCAGCAAACCGTTATGACAGGTTTCCTTTTGGGTGGTCCTATAGCGGAACTTGCTGTAGTGAACATTGATGAAAACAATGCGCGTCGTTTGCGTATCTATGCGTTTAGTGAGGACGCTTGGGTGTCAAAACTTGAGACTACACTGCGTCCAGATGTTCTGTTCGTTGACATGGTAACTATTGGTGGACACGACAGACTTATCACCTACGAGCATGGTCGCCTAAACTGGTTTGATCCTGACTCAATGGTGGAACGCGAACTAATGAGCGTTACTATCAACTACAACGCGACAGATGCAAGCGTAATCCCTCATATTGACATCACCCGCGACCTAAATGGAGATGGACTTGATGACATAGTTGTACCAGACATTGATGGCTTCTGGATAGCCACACAATTGACCAACGGTTCATTTTCCAAACCGGTAAAACTCGGACCGCCAGACCCTTTCCTTGACAAGTTTGCCATGGATGAATCCCGCAGCTACCGCGAGGTAGGGATAAACGCTTTGACGGTTTTCTGGTACCTGAGTCGTTTGCATCAAATGGACTACGACCGTGACGGACACACCGACCTTGTGTTCTGGAACGTTGACCATTTTGATGTTTATCGCCAAGAGGCAAGCGGAATGTTTTCTACAGTGCCTGAAACCTTTACTATTGATGTGCCATTTGACACGGACGGTGCCTATTCAATCGCCTTCGGATTCAGTGGAGAAAACATGTTCGCGCTTATCTCCGGTTTCAGAGAAAATACCAAACGAAGAGTACTATACACATTCCGAGATATGAACGGGGACAGGGTTACTGATATGGTAATTCTCACACTGGAGGGAAGGAGTCTCGGCAAACAGCGAAGTCGATACGAAGTCCATTTCGGCACGCCAACTCCTAACGGAACGGCATTCGCACAAGATGTCAGCGTTACGATTCAGCCGCGAGGTGCCGCTGGAGCATTACTGCCTTGGGGTTATTCGTCCCAGTGGTTACAGGATTTTGATGGAGATGACGATATTGATGTTCTGTTTAGAGACGTAAAAACCGGACTCGGTGGGATGACCCGTGCGATGGTCGGCAGTTCCATCGCGATAGATATTGAATTATATCACATGGAAAACGGTGTCTACCCCAAAAAGCCTGCTACCACCCGTAAAATCAGACCGAAGTTTGACCTATTCGAGAAAAAAAGAGTTTTCTTCCCGGCAGTTCTATTGGGCGATGTAAACGGTGATAAACGTCCAGACCTACTAATAGGAAAAAACTGGGAAGAGATGCACGTCTTTCTCGGCACACCAGGACCGAAGTTGTTAACCCAGAAACCACAGAAGGTGACAGTGGCTATGCCTGAAGACGAACGAAATATAAAGTTGGTTGATCTCAATAAGGACACCAAACAGGACATTCTCATATACTACAAGTCATCCACCGAACCGCATCGCGTAAAAATGCTGATTGCTCAATAAGCAATCATCTATTTACTTTTATATAGTACAACCTATTTCATAAATAGTTGGAGTGAACCTTGAAAGCCCGATTCCAAAACATTGTAGGAGCGATCTCTGAATCGCGACGAAACCACTAATAG
>JAPPMR010000263.1:0-4343 GCA_028818995.1 Candidatus Poribacteria bacterium
ATTTTACCCCGCATTTGCATCGTGTGAATGTTAATGATGCTTCCTTGAATTTCAAACAATTCCTCAGCAGCACGGCGGATGTCCGTTTTCGTTGCGTCTCGACTGACAACAAACGAGTATTTATTATCCTCACGAAGAAGCGTGCTTTTTTCTGTAATGTGCGGTCTCAAAATAACTTTATATTTATCTTTCATAACATTAACCTTCAGAATCTACGAATTTCGCTTCTAATTTTTCTGCAGCGCGTTCAGTGATGACGAGTTTGTCATGCCACATTACTTGGTATATATTGAGCATATCCCAAGTACAACTGTTAACTTTAGGGATATTCCTTAGGGAAAGATAGATGTTCGGATTATGTTCGTCAAGAACGAATAAGACCTTTCCCTCCAGGTTCAATGCGTTTAGAACAGACACAATTTCTTTTGTTCGAGGACGTTCCAGTGTGAAATCTTCAATCAAAACACACTGTTCATTTTGGAATCGATCAGCGAGGGCACTTTTTAAACCGAGACGACGTACCTGCTTGGGGGTACGCTGACGAAAACTGCGAGGTTTCGGACCAAATGCAACACCACCGTGTACCCGAATGGGAGATCCGGCATCTCCGACACGTGCTCTACCAGTTCCTTTTTGACGGTATAATTTCCTGCCGCTCCCCTTAACTTCACTACGGCTTTTCGTTGATGCCGTACCGCTCCTTTGGTTAGCAAGGTAAGCCACCACACATTGATGGACGACAGCTGTATTAACCTCAGCATGTGTAAACGAATCCGCGAGGTTTTTCTCGCGAAGCACTTCTCCTGAACGATTATGTACGTTTAAAGTTGCCATATCTTTATTTATTTCTCCGATGTGCTGAACTTGGCATCAATTACCCTGCTCTTCTCAGGAAGTTGCAGGGGTTGAAGGGAATATAACTATTACCAAGTTAACTTTCATTACTGTCAGTACTGTTTTTTCCAGAAACCTTAACGGCTTTCCTGATTAAAAGGAACCCTTTTGGTGGACCTGGGATTGCTCCTTTAACAACCAACAAATTTCGTTCAGCGTCGGCTTGGATAACCTGCAGATTTTGGACGGTGTGTCGTTTAGCACCGTAGCGTCCTGGCATTTTCTTTCCTTTAAAAACACGTGATGGAGTAGCACTTGCACCAATAGATCCTGGACGACGTAGGTCTTGCTCACCACCGTGGCTCTTCCTGCCACCCTTAAATCCCCAACGTTTAACAACACCGGTAAATCCGTGCCCTTTTGAAGTGCCGGTTACATCTACAAGTTCACCTTCTGAAAATAAACTTGCATCAACAGTATCACCAACTGCGACACCCTCAAGACTTTCTACCCGAAATTCTCGAAGTACTTGTGTGGGTGCTGTATCCGCTTTAGCGAAGTGACCGCGTGCCGGGCTATTAAACTTATTTTCTTTCCGTTTGCCGAATCCTAACTGTACAGCCTGATAACCGTCCCGCTCCTGCGTTTTTACCTGAACAATTGGACATGGACCAGCTTCTATCACAGTGACCGGAATTGCCTCCCCAGAATCTTCAAAGATTTGGGTCATTCCAACTTTTCTGCCGATAATTCCGCTAACCATTTCTTACCTCCCTTAGAGTAATGTGATTTTGACATCAACCCCAGCGGGGAGATCGAGCCGCATCAGCGCGTCAACTGTCTTTGGAGCAGTTTCCAAAATATCCAATAACCGTTTGTGGATCCGCATCTCAAACTGTTCTCGCGATTTTTTGTCCTTGAACGTGGAACGTTGAACAGTATAGATGTGCTTCTTTGTCGGCAACGGAATCGGACCTGAAACTCTCGCCTGGGTCTGTTTTGCGGTGACCGCAATTTGCTTCGCAGACTGGTCAAGTAAACGGTGATCAAACGCTTTGAGCCGAATGCGAATTTTTTGATTGTCCATCTCTTGGCTCCTTCTTTGAAAAGTAACAGTGCGTTCCCTTGTGTTTTGCCCTTAGATTATCAACAGCGTATCTTGTCGGAACTATCAGGGCTAATCTAATCAATCATTGTCTTATTAGCCTTGAATGCTCCGACAAGACACATAAACACGTTGTATGCCCAAACTAATCAAGGAACGTATCCGATAAAACTCCCGTTACTCAAGGATTTTAGAGACAACACCAGCACCGATAGTGTGGCCGCCTTCACGGATTGCGAATCGGAGTTGTTCTTCCATAGCAATCGGTTTAGACAGTTCAACAGTAATCTTTGCGTTGTCACCAGGCATAATCATTTCAATACCTTCAGCCAGATTCATTTCACCGGTAACGTCTGTTGTCCGGAAATAGAATTGCGGACGATATCCACTAAAGAACGGATTCCAACGTCCACCTTCCTCTTTTGTCAAGATATATGCCTCAGCTTCAAACTTGGTGTGGGGTGTAACTGTTCCGGGGATTGATAAGACCTGTCCACGTTCAACATCATCCCGATCAATACCTCGAAGCAGTGCGCCGATGTTGTCGCCTGCTCTACCTTCATCAAGGAATTTATTGAACATTTCAACACCCGTGACAACCGTGTCTGTAGTGTCGCGAAGTCCTACGATTTCGACCGTATTTCCGACTTCAACGATACCCCGTTCAACACGACCTGTGACAACAGTGCCTCGTCCGCTAATCGTAAAGATATCTTCAATTGGCATCAAGAAAGGTTTTTCTGTATCCCGAATCGGTTCTGGAATGAACTCATCAACAGATGCCATGAGGTCAAGAATCGGTTTACATTCTTCACTCGTTGGATCACCAGCAGATTCCATCGCTTCAAGAGCAGAACCTGAAATGATTGGCGTGTCGTCACCTGGGAATTCATATTCGGTTAACAATTCGCGGACTTCCAGATCAACTAACTCAAGCAGTTCCTCGTCATCCACCATGTCTGCCTTATTTAGAAAGACAACCAAGGATGGGACGTTCACCTGCCTTGCAAGCAGCACGTGTTCACGTGTCTGCGGCATAGGACCGTCTGCTGCGGAAACAACTAAAATAGCACCATCCATTTGGGCAGCACCCGTAATCATATTTTTGATGTAGTCCGCGTGTCCGGGACAGTCAACGTGAGCGTAGTGTCGGTTTTCCGTCTCGTATTCAACGTGAGCGGTGTTAATTGTAATGCCACGTTCTTTTTCCTCGGGTGCCTTGTCAATGTCCTCATAGGTCATGACATAGTCTTTGTCAGCGAGTTTTGATAAGACCATAGTAATTGCTGCTGTAAGCGTTGTTTTACCGTGGTCAACGTGGCCAATAGTGCCAATATTAACGTGTGGCTTTGTCCTTTCAAAAGCTTGCTTTGCCATTTGTGTCCAAACTCCAATTATAGGTTATATATAAAGGGTTTTAAATATCACTAAACCCGAGTTATATCTATGTTCTCATAGGCGCGCTTAGTAGGCGCACAACGTGTCTCACTGTGTCCGAATGTTTCGGACTTTCACAATAGCCTTGTGATTATTATATCACTTGGCATGCCACTTTTATTTTTTGAAGTAATCAATATCAGATGTTCACTTTGTGAGTAAATATCTTGTTTGAAAGTATTCCGTCAAAATTAATAGCGTTCAATATAACTTTTAAAGGTGAACGCACTATAATGTTTTACGATGTTGATGTCGTGTTTGTAATCAAATCCTCCGCAACGCTTGTTGGGACCTCTCTATAATGTGCAAATTCCATAGAATAGTTGGCACGTCCCTGTGTCAGCGAACGAAGTGATTTGACGTAACCGAACATTTCCGATAATGGCACATCTACCCGAACTACTTGAATTCGAGATTTTTCATGGATCTCTGTATCTCTAATGTGAGCACGTCGAGAATTAAGATCGCCAATCACTTTTCCGAGGTACTCATCTGGCACTATAACTTCAACTGCCATGATTGGCTCAAGTAGCACCGAACCTGCCTTTTTTGCAGCTTCCTTGAACGCCATTGAACCGGCAATTGAAAATGCCATCTCAGACGAATCTACTTGATGGAAAGAACCATCTACAAGGCGAATACCTACATCAACGACTGGATAACCGGCTAAAGTGCCAACGTTCATTGCATTTTCGATACCTTTTCGCACTGCAGGGACGTATTCTTGAGGGATAACCCCGCCTTTGGTCTCATCAGTAAATTCAAAACCTGTGCCCTTTTCAAGCGGTGTCACCTCAATGACAACATGCCCGAACATACCTTTACCACCTGACTGTCGGACAAATCTGCCTTCAGCTTTTACTGGCTTAAGAAGCGTTTCCCGGTATGCCACTTCAGGCGAACCCACATTGGCGGAAACGTTAAACTCTCTTACTAACCTATCCACAATGATTTCAAGGTGAAGTTA
>JAPPMR010000263.1:4353-9613 GCA_028818995.1 Candidatus Poribacteria bacterium
CCACGATAATCTCTAGATGCAACTCTCCCATGCCGGACAGGAGTGTTTGTCCTGTGTCTGGGTCTTGATGAACCTTAAAAGTTGGGTCTTCCTCTGCCAGTTTTGAGAGCGCAAGGTTCAATTTATCAATATCTGATTGCGAACGTGGCTCAACTGCCACTGACATAACGGGTAGTGGAAACACCATCGTTTCCAAAGCAATCGGTGCTTTGGGATCACAGATTGTGTCGCCAGTGCTTAAATCTTTTAGCCCAATCGCAGCAACGATGTCTCCAGCACTAAGGGATTGATGTTCTTCCCGTTTGTTAGCGTGCATCTGCATCAATCTGCCGATGCGTTCGTATTTTTCACTATTGCTGTTGTAAACAGTATCACCTTTGTTTAGAACACCGGAATAGACACGTAAGTATGTCAGTTTCCCAACGTGTGGGTCAGTGGTAATTTTAAATGCAAGCGCACAGAATGGTGCTTCTTTGTCTGCGAGGCGAGTCTCTTCTTCCTCAGTTTTCGGATTAAAGCCTACAACAGGTTTGACATCTGTTGGAGCAGGCAAATAAGAAACAATCCCATCCAGAAGCGGTTGGACTCCCTTGTTTTTTAATGCACTACCACAAAGCACTGGAACGACTTTACTACTGAGTACTGCTTGCCTCAATCCAGTTTTAATTTCTTCGGGGGTAATCTCAACACCGTCAAGGTACTTCTCTAATAGTTCATCATCCCATTCTGCGACTGCTGCAAATAACCGATCGCGATATTCATGCACCATTTCTTCCATCTCTGCGGGAATATCGGTTTCATGAATAACTTCGCCAAGACTTCCTTCGTCCCACAATTGTCCTTTCATTGAAATGAGGTCAACAATTCCTTTGAATTGTTCGGCGGATCCGATTGGGAGTTGAATAGGCACGGCAGTTGCGCCTAAGCGTTCACCCATCATTTCAACGGTTCGGAAGAAGTCAGCACCAGTTCTATCCATTTTATTGATGTAAGCGATGCGAGGGATTTCGTATTTATCTGCTTGTCGCCAGACGGTTTCCGATTGCGGTTCAACACCGCCGACCGCACAGAACACAGCAACAGCCCCATCCAGAACTCTTAGTGAACGTTCCACTTCAACTGTAAAGTCAATATGTCCTGGCGTATCAATGATATTAATATGGTGTTCTTTCCAGTTACAGGTAGTTGCCGCAGCAGTAATTGTAATGCCGCGTTCCTGCTCCTGCACCATCCAATCCATTGTGGTCGTGCCATCGTCGACTTCGCCGATCCGATAAACCCTACCCGTATAGAATAAGATTCGTTCGGTTACAGTCGTTTTGCCCGCGTCAATGTGCGCCATAATACCGATGTTTCGTGTATTTGATAAGGTTGAGCGGCGTGGCACTCTTTGATTTTTGTCCGACACAGTTTAATAACTCCCTGTTTATTTAGTCTCTATAACATCATCTTACAATTTTTCGTGTTGTTTATGTTATTTTACAAATATAATTGATTACCATCTGTAATGTGCAAAAGCCCTATTGGCTTCAGCCATGCGGTGCTGTTCCTGCTTTTTACGAATTGCTTCACCTTCATTCTGAGATGCATCCAAAAGTTCACCTGCTAAGCGAGCGGGCATCCCCTTTTCACCTCGACTCCGCGCAGATTGGATAATCCAGTTAATTGCTAATGTTGTTCGTCGTTCAGTTTTTACGTCTACCGGCACTTGATAGGTTTGGCTTCCAACACGCCGTGGACGAATTTCCAGCACAGGTTTTACATTATTGATGGCTTGACGAAACACATCAAAACCTTCATCTTCCGTTCGCTCTTCAATAATTTTAAAACTTGTGTACACAATCCGTTGTGCAGTGCCTTTTTTTCCATCCCACATCAGATGGTTAATAAACTTTGAAACTAATTTGCTGTTGTGAACAGCATCGGGACTTACATCCCGTTTTGTGACGTTTCCACGCCTCGGCATCTATTACTCCTCCAGAAATTGAGAGAACAACTCACTCTCTTACCGGTATTACAATCTATAGCGTTTCCTTGAACAACGATGAAATTTATATTGCCAGTTAATTAACTGGGTTTCCGCGCTCCGTATTTAGAGCGTCCCTGGCGACGGTTTTCAACGCCAGCTGTATCTAATTTACCACGCACAATATGGTATCGGACATTGGATAAATCCTTGACTCGTCCACCACGAACTAACACAACTGAGTGCTCCTGCAGATTGTGGTCAATCCCTGGAATGTAACAGGTCGCTTCATCAGCAGAAGAGGTGAACCGGACACGTGCGACTTTCCGTAAAGCAGAGTTCGGTTTGTTTGGCGTTACCGTTTTCACTTGTAAGCAGATACCTCTGCGCTGCGGACATTGCTGCAGAATCGGGGATTTCGTTTTCTTACGATATTTTTTACGCGGTTTTTTAATTAACTGATTAATTGTCGGCATTTTCACACCTCACTGACAAACAACAATTTATAGAAAAAAGAAAAAGCCCTCACAGGGCTTACGATTCAACTGAACACATTAACGTTGCTGTGAAAAACGACGTTAGACTGCTTCCAAATTGAATGCCTCCTGTGTTTCTCTCTAAACAAAACTTACTACAACACTCAAAACTTTAATTATAATCTGATTTGTGTCTTTTGTCAAGTTAATTTAGAAAAATTATGAAAATTATTAGAGATTTATTGCGAAATTGCTAAATTATCACGATTTAATCGCTTTTCCACGCAGAATTACGTTCTGCACGTTCAAATTTTCATCAACGATAACTATGTCTGCGGCTTTGTCTGGTGCAATTGAACCTATGCGATCATCAATACCTAAATTTAGAGCAGGTGTTAATGTCGCCATCGTTAAGGTTTCTTCTAAAGAAAATCCCCAACCTATAACGTTACGAATGCCATCCATAAGGGTGATGATTGCACCTGCGAGTCGTTCAGTCGATTTGCCGACATCTAACCACATTGCATCGTTTTTTATGTATTTGGGAGGATCCGAATCTGCTGCTGCGTTGAGGCGATAAGCGTCGTGTTCTGCTTCGTAGATAGCGTCTTTTTGCCATTCTTCTGCTGTTAGCCCTGCATGTTCAGTGCAATCTGTAATCAATCCGACCCCTAAAATTCCTTTATGTTGGATCAGGTGCTTGCCCCAGAAGGGGTGGACGTGGTGTTCGTCAACTATCAATTCAGCGTGGACATCAGGGTGTGCGAAAACTGCTTCAAGTGCGCCGAGGTCTCGGTGGTGCATGCCACTCATGCCGTTGTAGGTGTGTGTAGCACGAGTTACGCCTGCATCAATGGCATCCATCGCTTGTTGATATGTTGCATTTGTGTGCCCCATTGCGATAACGATGTCGTTATAGGCATCTGTCTTGTAAGCGGCGAGGTGTTTAATGAACTGTAAATCCTTATCGTTTTCTGGAGCGACAGAAATTACTTTAAGAGTGCCATCAGAGGCTGCCCACATGGCGTGGAACTCTTCAAAGTTTGGAGGTGTAATGTATTTGGCGTTCTGTGCGCCATTTTTTGCGAGACTGCCAAATTTGCCTTCAACATACGACCCTATAATCCGCGCACCATCTCCTATCGGCTGGTCAACGACCTGTGCAATTGCGGTTAGGGATGCGTTGATCTGCTCCATACTCCCAGAGGAGATGCCCACTACTAAAGACGTGACACCATTAACAGCATGTGCACGGGCAATCGTTTCAATGTCTTCAACTTTACCCGTCATGCTGTCGTAGCCGCCGCCGCCGTGAATCAACCCATCAATCAATCCAGGAATTACAAGATTGCCTGCAGCATCAATAACTTCGTCTGACGGTGGAAGTTGCTCTTTAGTTATTGCTGAAATTGTATCACCGTGAATGACGAGATTGCCCGGACCGTAATGTTTCGGGGTATAGATGTCGCCATTCACAATCGTCAGTGTTTCCATATCTCCAAAAATCTCTTCCCTAAATCTGTTTTGATACCCAGAGAATACTTTGTGCAAGAAACTGCAAAAACGGTTCTAACTCAAAATCTTTTTGATGTCCTAATGAAGTATAACAGATGCGTCCACCATTATGCAAACGCGTCCATGCTACAGGTTCCGAATGTTCGTCTGTGTGTCCTATCAACAGAACAGAAGTATCGTCACGAAGCGATGGGTTTTTGTAAAGACTGCCATAACTTTCAAATTTTGGAATACCGTTTAGAATTGGATGTTCGGATGCTACCGTTTCTAATTGAACTATAGGACCGTGTCCGTAATGTCCTTGATAGTCTCCACCCAATACGACCTTATCAAATTCTAACCAGTTCTGATACGCGTGGCTTGCCGTTCTAACACCCACAAGTGGTCTGCCTTGTTCGCAATACGCCTGAAATTGTCTGAGCGATTCTCCTTCTGTATTAAGGCGACGCGTAAATACCAACAAGGCATCTGCATCATCTAATGCATCTAATGAAGGGTTATCGTCTTCTGATTCGTAGACAATCAAATTTGCTTGGATAGGGTAGTTTTTCTCAATGTAGGTTTTGAAGATATTTAACGATGTTTCGGAGTCGTATTCAAAGGAACCGGAAAGCATACACAAATTCAGCACAAATTTACTCCATAAAAATAATGATTAATCTATTCTACTTCTTTTCTAAAAATAGAAAACTGTAAGAATACGGATTTTTTTCATCTGCTTCGCAGTCAGTCCGTTTGACTTCTTTCCACTCATTCCAATCAAACGCAGGAAAATAGACATCTCCCTCAAATGTAGCGTGAATCTGTGTAAGGTAGAGTCGACTTGCATGCGGTAAAAATGCTGCGTAGATAGGCGCTCCTCCACATACCATGAGTTCTGTTGTGTTGTTTTCAGAGAGTGTCTGTGCGGTTTTGATGACATCTTCAACTGAATGAGCCACAATACAACCTTCGGGTGCCTTATAGTCGTGATTTCGCGTAAGGATAATGTTGCGCCGCTTTGCCAACGGACGGGGTAGCGTTTCAAAGGTTTTACGTCCCATTACGACAGGTTTACCGATTGTCATGTCACGAAAGTGTTTGAGGTCAGCAGGTAAACGCCAAGGGATGTGTGGCCCGTTGCCGATGAGTCGGTTTTTATCTATGGCGGCAATCATTGAGATTTGCAATGTTTTTTGGTGCTCCTATGGAAAATACACAGGTTGTATTGCCTGGTCCTGATTTGCGCAGGAAATAGATATTAACGGTCTCTCAAAAAGGGCTGGTTAGTTGGACGACTTCTCTGTGGGGTACCCCTTATCAC
>JAPPMR010000664.1 GCA_028818995.1 Candidatus Poribacteria bacterium
TTTTTAGTTTCCATGTGATATCCTCTCTTAGGAAAGTTCTGGAAGTTTACACTGACGAAACCATTGTGAATCTTCCGGCGGCGATTCTTCAGGATTTTTCATCGTCTCAAAGGTTTTCAGAGCAGGTGATACTGTTTCTGCCCATATCTGTTCGACTTCCTCAAAAGTTACAGGATGGCGTTCCGTAATGTTTTGTTGTGCGTAAGTTTCCAATAACTCCTGCATCTTTTCCCCGAGCCACGCGACTTCGTCTTGCACCATACGTTCACCGATGCGTCGGTCAGAATCGGGAGCGTTTGATCCCATTGCGAAGTGAGGTCCTTGTGCGTCCGCTGCGGGCATCCGCGACATATCAACACACTCCGGTTCTAACGCCCACAGCAGTGAGGTTTCAACTCTACCAGCGTGGTCTCCACCGTTGCCTTGACCGTCGAACCCGGGTGTGTTCGCTTCAAAATCGGGGAGCCCATAGAGCCGCATAGCGAAATGTGGTTGAATTAGTGATAGGAGCGTCTTGAGGTCCTGCCAGTTCGGTCCGTAGTGTCCGGTGAGGAAAATAGCGGCGTGGAATCCGAGCGCATCAGCAGCGCGGACGTGATAACACACATTTTTGAAATGTTGCCACGTCGGCATCGCAGTGAGCCAGCTGCGCACTTCGCCGACATTCTGATATGCCCAGTTTGCATACATACCGTGTTCATGGATGTGCCAATAGTCGGGCGGTGCGACAATACCGCCGTGCGTTTGTGCTGCGCGGCAAGCGATTCCGTGTGCCTTGAGTGCATCTAACCCGACTGTATTTTGGGGTCCGTGCGGTTCGCAAAGCCCGTATGTAAAATAGACCGCGGGACATTCGTTGAATGCCGTTTCCAATTCATCGGGGAACATCCGTTCCCAGCGTATCTCTTTTCGCATGCGTATTTTCCTCTGATGAGAATATCGTAATTCGGAGATTATTCCGACAGTTGTTTATCCGAAAAGTGAACCCATATTTAAGATTTTGCAGATTTTCTTAGCACCGGTCAGGCGAGGTTGCAGTTCAAATGCCATTTTCAGAATAGTTCGTGCTTCCCGGAACTGATCGATCTCAACATAGAATTCGGCGATTTTCTTGTACATCCATGCGGTTTCGCGTTTCGAGAGTTTTAATTCACGGATTTTCGCCAGCGGGATTTGGTACGTTTGGTCGTACCCCTCAACGGTGAAATGGTAGAGATAGATAAATTTGAGGCGTTCTTTGATTTCCCGAATAAAATGTTTGAAACACGGACGTTGTGATTCGGCGGACAAAAGGGATTCGTAAAGCAGCATGGCTTGTTCAATCTTTCGATGCCGATCAAGAACCGAGGACTGATCGCCGTTAGAGAATCCGAGTTTCTGATATGCTTCGGCGATGAGGAATTCGCAGTCCCGACTCTCTTCGTAGCTCAGGAAATCGTCAATACGCCACTCCTTCCCTCTTTCTTGAGAGTGGTGCTGCAGCTGCTCGTACATGGAGATACCCGTTTCGTACTTGTGATGGAGCAGCGCATGCAGCAGCAATTCTAACTTGGCGTAAGTCTGATTGAGTTTATTCAGTCTGTTGAGATAGACTTCGTGTGATTTTTGTTGCCGTTCGATTGCCTGTAACGTCCGGTCGTAGTCGGATTTTCGCTTTTTGTCGTGAAGCGTATTGTAAGCGTTACAGACTTCGCGGAACATTTTTTCTGCAAAAGCGGTCCGCTCCGGGTTTTTGTCGGGATGGTAGCGTTTTGCGAGTTTCCGGAATGCAATTTTTATTTCGCGAGCGGTGGCATCCCGCCTGATCTCTAAGATTTGATAGTAATCTGGAATTCGCATTGTGAATACAACATTTTTGATAGATACGGTAATATAGTTCCATATATTCCAGAATTTGTCAAGTGGAAATTGGGAAGATTAAGGTTGGAAGACTGGTGGAGAGTTGTGATAGTGGCGATATGACGTGAAGGTGAGATTTAGCCATCCTGCTCTGAAATTTGGGGAACAGTTTTCAATGCGTTATCAAGATCCTCTCTGAACTGATTTTCATGGGTCTTATTATAGAATGAAGGTACGCCGATGATACGATATTTGCTATTTTCTGTCAGGACTTTACTTTGGTATTCTGTGCAGATTTCTTGTAGAAATTCCTCTTTCCATCGGTCACCGTCAGCAATATGTTCCCCTTTAGGTTCAATGAAAAGTTGGTAGGACAGCGCGTTCCCATTTTTCTCGCGTAAGAATAGCACAAAATCGGGTTGAAATCCTTGTCCATCAGAGAAGTTATAGAGTGAGAAATGTCCCTCGTTGCGAAGCAAATAAATGATCTCGTAGTCTTTTTCTGTATCCTTAATCCATCTGTCTAACAATCGCACAAATGCCCTTTCTGCGCTCGTGCCGTAGAGGGTGTCAAAAGCAAACCAGTCTTTAACCGAGACAAAATGCGTGAACTGCGGGTCCTCCTTAGACTTTAGGGTATCGGGGCTAAATTCCAAACGTTTGTCTGTAAAAATAGCGTGGACGAATTCTTCATAAAACTGTGTTGTGCCTTCGTATTCAGTAATCTGTTCGCGGATATCGGATTCAATTTGACCTAACAAACCACAACATGCAGCCAGTTTTTCGGAGCGATTGATTCCTAACCCGTTGATGTTTCCTTGAAGGTTGATTGTCAGTCCTCTAAGATAGTCTTCAGAGGTGATAAATTCGCGTATGGATGTCAACTGCGGGAAATACCTGCTGATTGATGCAAACGTAAAAAACGGATTGCGTGCAATCGCTGCTTTAACAATATTCATCTCAATATCCTTCACGGGTAAATCCTCAGAATTTTCATCGGAAACAATCGTTATATTTTGATTCTTGAGTGCTGTAATTGTGCCTCCCTGCCCAGTAGCAATCTGATGCGGATAGTCTTTCTTCTTAACGCCTAAATCTTCAAAAGATTGAATGTGACTATAGTTTTTCTTAACTCGCTTGTTCAGCCAAACAACACCTTTTTTGTAAAAGTCGGTTTCTTTGAATTTGTTTTTTAGTTTGATTTCTCGTGACTCACGTTCTTTGATGTCCATCATCCCCTTATCAATCAATGCTGAACGGATTTCGGAGATGTAACGAGGATTGTGCATGCTGTGATAATGAAGTTCCTCTAACACGCGTAGGTCATGATCAGGGTTTTCATCAAACTTGCGGCGGAACCGGTCAGGGTAGTCTGGTAGGACGAAATGAAAATAACGTGCGCCGCGCCCGATAAGTTGTGCTTCGGAGGTTGTCGTTTTCCCTGAGTCTCGGGTCTCGTAACAGCGAACGATGTCAAATAGATTCAGCACATCCCACCCTTCATTGAGTTGTTGCACAGCAAAAATAGCACGGATCCGATTACCTTTATCTTCAAGTGTATTGATCAATATTTGGTAATTTTTTCTCTCTTCTTCACTGTTAACTGTGAGGCAGTGGTCCTCGCGAAATTCGGATTTCAGTTGTTGTGTCAACAATTCCGCGCTTGTGTTATCTTCATCGAAAAAACGAAACGCTCGTTGAACAGCTGGCACTTTTGATACTCGACGAATACTGTTAATCTGATTTGCAGTCAATTCATCAATTAGTGTGCGAAAGTTTTCCCTATTTTCTTTTGATCGCGGAATTGATTTTTCCTTAAACAAGATAACAGGTTTATCAAGTGGAATCTTATATTTCACAGCGACCTTCTGCTTGTAATAACTGAGAATGAGTGCTTGCAGCATGCGCGTCTGCGTGTTCATATCAAAGTACACAAGATCTATCTCTTTAGAGAATTTATCTCTACGGAAATCTATTAGATCATATCGGTTGATAACTTTATTCCGATACTTCTCTACCATCGCAGCCGTTTCGTAATCGTGTGTAGCAGTGAATTCCAAAAGTAGGTTAGCTTCATTTGACTTAAAGATACGTTCCACCGTATTTTCCCAACTTTCAAAAAGTTCTTGCTGAGTTTTTGTTTTGGTATTCATGTGGTGTGCTTCATCTGCCAACAGCACAATTTCCTGCTCAGCGAAATTTTCATAAGTTAAGGCATTCTCCTTTTCTGTTGTCATATCAATGCGCAACTGCTGAATCGTTGTGAAACAGATATTGATGTCGTTTTCGTTGACTCCGTCAAAGTTGTTTACTTCTGTCACCGCGACCTTTTTCCCATCAATATAGATATTTTCGTTGAAAAGATATTTTGTGGCGCGTGGGTTGAGGAAATTGTCTCTTGTTTTTTCAATGATATTGGTGGAGTTAACGAAAAAGAGGAAATTGTGGTAACCTTGCTCATAGAGGTATAGAATCAAACCTGCCATGATAAGTGTTTTACCGCTACCGGTTGCCATATTGAATAAGAGATGTAATGGATTTTCCTTGCCGGGAAAAGTGCCATTGTGACAGTGAATGAACCTTGCAAATGCTTCTTTCTGATAATCGCGAAGTTCATAAGCAGGATTTAGGTTTTGTGTAATGCTATCGGGAATTTCTTTGTTTAGAAGTCCCAAGTTAGATGCTGCGTCAAGTTGTTGATAAAGGAATTGTTCAGGCATCGTTGCCTCCTTTATAGAACATTTGATTCAACATTTTCTTCCCCACTAACATCAGGATCTGCATCTTCTATTTCTGATTTATTCTTTTGGTTTTCGTTAGGTGGTGTAGAGAGATAAAAGTAAATCTGATCGAGTGTTAAGAGTGCTTGTAATGCTCTTTCTGGTTTATAATCTTCTCCTAAAGCAACACCATGAAGGGCAGAATGTCGTGATAAATCAACTTCTCCGGTTGTGGGGTCAAACTCTTTGAAAATACTCTCCGTGAGATAATTTAAAAAATACTGAGGTAAAAGTAACGATTGGTCGTCCTCAGTTTTACGCTCACCAACTTCTATAAGTCGATCAATAAGTTTCTGTATGTTACGTGTCCTCTCTCCGCTATCCTGATAATATAAGGAACGCATAATCCCTTCAATTTCTGAATAGAGAGTCTTTATGCAATTTATGTAGTCGCTTTTGGTACTTCCAAGAAAAGCATCGATGCCAGCTTGTATTAGTTCCTGCTTTTCCAGGAAAATAGGATTTTCCCACCACTTGTCAGTTATTTTTTGTAAGCGTATTTCATTGAAATTTTCAAGAAGCAATTTTACCTTATTATCGTAAGTGAACTTTTCATTTTGATAAGTTTCAAATAGGGTCTTATACTCGTTCCCCAAGATTTCTACAAAAGGAAACCATCCGTCTGCCACCATTTTTTCAAAAATAGGTTCTGATTCCAGGCTGTGATAGACATATTGAAATGTTAAATATCTGTAGAGTTGCCCTAATTGAGTTTGCATTCGGACGAGATTAGGCACCTCAAGTTCTTCCTCTTTAAATTCTAATGAACCAACCTCCGTTTCAACTAATGTAGGATTACGCACGAAGTTAAAATAGAGTCCGAATTTCCAACCTACTTTAAGGCAACAAATAACCTTGTCAGACTCTTGTATGTCCACGCCCGGAAACCTTAATTCGATAATATCTGCAATATCATTATATGAGATCAACTCATTTTCTTTTAATGCCCGCTTGGATCGACATTTTATTTCAATCGGAAAATCATTGACGTAAATATCGGCACTTAAGTTCTGATGTATGAGTATCAGAAAACTGCATATTGAATTAACACCTGTTTTGTGGTACGTAGCATACAAATAAGTTTTCGATATTTCCTCAATGTATTTGTAAAATATTGCATCATCGGAAGTTAGACGAGATGAATTCAATACCCAACCATAGTGATCCTTAGGTACATTGCATACTGCAAAACCAGTGATATCCGAAACTTTCTCTAAATGAAATCGCATCGTATTTTCTTGAACTCCTATCTAAATTTAATTTCCGTGACTTATCTTTTAGAGTTATGTGTAAAATTTCCGATTAAGTCCTTTATCTCCCTCACTGATCTCAAAATCCGCATCCTCTATTTCAGAGAGGTTGACGTAGAGTTGGTTTTTATCAAGCAGTTCAGCGAGTAAGTGTTTCTGTTTCTCCACGTCGTCAATGGCGATGAAATCGTCTACTGCGTCTTGTGGCATTTCTGCGTTGACATACCAGTTCAGGAACGAGTTCTCGGCGATGTCTTGCCAGAGTGCGACAAGTTCTTTGGAGGATTGCGCGGCTTGGATTTTGTCCATATATGCCTGGTTGTATTGCATCGGTTCGCAATAGATGAAATCGCCGCCTTGCTTTCCTATAACTTTTTCCACGCGCGGCACGGTAACATTTTCAACATAGTCCATCTGTTCTACCAAAATAAATTTCCGATTTCCATTATCTTGCGTGTTCGATTCTAAGACAGCATGCGCGGTTGTTCCACTTCCTGCAAAAAAATCCAATATTATGTCGTCATTACCAGTCATGATTTTCAAAGTATCTAGCACCGCATACAGCGACTTCGGATAACTAAATAAATTTTTACCCAATAAATTTTTTAGGAGATTAGTGCCTTGAAATTCAGGAAAATATTTCTTATCTGTCCACAAATTTTTAATCACTTGTTGCTCACGGTATTTGTGCAAGATTGTTATCTGCCCGTGCTGCTCCACCGCTACAAAGTAGTCACCGACATTTCGTTTTTCAAATGTCTCTGGCTTGGTTTTCCATGTAAATTCACGACCATTATTAATGGGTAAAACTTCATGATAATCATCCTTTTTTGTCAGTGTAATGTCTTTCAAATCTTTACTGACGTAAATAGGATACCAAAATTTAGGTTTATTGGTTCGTGAAGTATTTGATCTTACCCTGATAAATTGTTCTAAACGATAATTTCCTTCCTCGTCGCGTTTGTCAAAACTTTCGATCTTATCTTTGTCTAAGGCTACCTTGTTAAACTTAGCTTTAGATATGTCCTTCGCATATACCAACATGTGTTCGGTTGCAGCAGAAAAAAATCTCTCGTGTTGCCTACCTTTCGGGTTGATGTAGATCGTCACTATTCCTATACGGTTTTCCCGCCCAAATATCTCATCAAGCAATACCCCAAGATAAAATAGTTCTACATGATCAATCGTGACCGCCATAAAGCCATCATTCTTCAATAATTCCTTTCCAATTTCTATTCTATTCCTGATAAAAGTTAGCCATGTGGAGTGTTTAAATTCATTGTTATAGGAAAAAGAGTCTGTGCTTCCTCCCGTATTATACGGCGGGTCAATGTAAATGAGTTTGACCTGTCCTCGAAATTGCTGTTTGAGAGTGTGGAGGGCGATGAGGTTATTGCCTTTGATGATAAGGTTTTCGCGTATTGTGTCGTTGTCGTCGCGCTTGATCTCGGTTACGTCTTGTGCACCTGCGGCGGTATAGCGTTTCCAACTGGTAAGCACTTTCGGATCGAACATCTGATTAATTTCGTCTTGGGCAAGGATTTCGTTGAAGAAGATCTCTTTGCGCTTTTCCTCATCCGTTGTTTGTCCGCCTTCAAGGATACAATCTTTGTAGGGCCAGACGAGTGAGACTTCGCCGCGTTCGCGGAAGAATTTTCCGTCAATGTTCAATCCAATTTTGTTGCGGAACTGGGTGTAGGAATTGGCAAGGAAGTTCTTTTCGTTGATGTAGTCAATAAAGGTATTGTGGTTGAAAACCCAATGTCCGTCAATTTCGTCAAAGAAGGTTGATTTTATCTCTGGATCGGAAAGCAGTAATCTGATTAGGGTGTGGTCAAGTTGCCAAGCGTGATCTTTGACTGCAGCGGGAAGGAGTTCGTCTGATTCGTCAAGGAAGTCGGGATTGGTTTTGAGAAGGGCAATAAGTTTTTCGTTGAAGTTTTGTTTTGGCATATTAGTTTTTTCCTGGAGTGTTAACCGTGAGGTTCCTCTTTACAATCTCTCCTGTAGCCATTCACTAATTCCGAATATATATCTCGCAGCGAGTCATATACGTTATGACCGCCCATTCAAACCGTGATAAGTTTCTGAGACCTTCTTGTTAAGGTGAGTGACAAGTTCAAAGAGGAACTTCCTCCCGTTAGCAGTATGTATTTTAACGCCAGTTTGAAAAAAGATATTAGAAGCCGAGGCGGATGCAAATTGGGAAACCAAAAAGCAATATATTCTCTCAAAAAGAGGCAATTTTTAGGAATACAACCCCCTAAATCCCCCTTATCAGGGGGACTTTAAGAGGAAATGCATCTGCCTTAAGTATTTATCAAACTCATGTTATTTTAAGTTTATCATACACCATGCCAAATATCAAGTGAGTATTTAGTTTTAGTGGAAGGAAATCTCGATCGGGAGATCGCGCCTACAGGACTTCGCGTAGGAAGCGTGCGGTGTGGGACTCTTGAACAGCAGCAACCTCTTCTGGGGTGCCCATCGCGACGACATTTCCGCCACCTTTGCTGCCTTCCGGTCCCAAGTCGATAATCCAGTCTGCGGATTTGATAACGTCGATGTTGTGTTCGACAGCGATAATTGTGTTGCCTGCCTCGACAAGGGTGTTCAGCACCTTAAGGAGTTTCTGAATGTCATCAAAATGGAGTCCCGTCGTCGGTTCGTCCATGATATAGAGCGTTGAACCGGTTTGGCGACGCGCTAACTCTTTGGCAAGCTTAACACGCTGTGCCTCCCCACCAGAGAGCGTCGGTGCTGATTGCCCTAACTTGATATAACCGAGTCCGACATCTGTTAGCATCTGAAGCGTCCGGCAGATACGGGGATTTTCGTCGAAAAATGTGAGTGCTTCGTCTACTGTCATCTCCAGGACTTCAGCGATATTCTTGCCCTTATAACGGATTTCGAGTGTGTCCATGCTGTAGCCGGTGCTATTGCACGTCTCACATGGTATCCATACGTCGGGGAGAAAATGCATCTCAACACGGTTGAAACGGTGTCCTTCACAGACATGGCACTGCCCCTGCGCGAGATTGAAGCTGAACCTGCCCATATTATACCCACGCGTCTTCGCGTCGTGTTGCTCAGCGAAGAGTTCACGTATTTTCGTGAAGAGGTCGGTATAGGTTGCTGGATTGGAACGCGGTGTTTCTCCGATCGATTTCTGGTCTACGTTGATGAGACGCTTGATATAACTAACCCCCCGAATGCTTTTATACTCTGGTTGTCCGTAGTCGTTATAGATCGGCTCTCCGTAATCATCGCTGGTATGGTGGCTATAGCGACGATCTTCCGGGTCGCCCGTTTTGATAGAACTGCGACTTTCGAGGGCAGGTTTTAGCGTGCCTTCAACAAGTGAACTCTTCCCACACCCTGAAACACCGGTTACACAGGTGAGCGTTCCGAGTGGAATCTTGACATTAATATCTTTCAGATTGTTTGTTCTCGCTCCAAATATCGCTAACGTTTTGCCAGTGCCTTTGCGCCGAGTTTTCGGAACAGAAATCTCTACTTCATTGGAGAGATAGGCTTGCGTCAAGGATTTGGTGGCGGAGGGTTTATCGGTAGATGACGATTCGTCGATCATTCCTACAGGCGTGCTGCCGTTTGTGAAAGTATCCGGGGCACCGATAGCGACGATTTCGCCACCGCCATTACCTGCCTGCGGACCGAAGTCAATCACGTAATCGGCGGCTAAGATTGTGTCGCGGTCGTGTTCCACAA
>JAPPMR010000667.1 GCA_028818995.1 Candidatus Poribacteria bacterium
CGTCACTACAGCGGTTGAATTTCCCGCGAATGTCTATCCGTGGTGGAGTTTGAAGGAACGCTATGGCGTTCAGACACGCATGGTACCTGAGCGGGACGGTCGCATTCACCTTGAAGATATTATTGAAGCAATTGATGAACGGACACGAGTCGTAACAATTAGCCACGTGGAATTCGCTTCTGGCTACCGGAACGACATCAAAGCAATTGGGGAGATATGTCGAGAACGCGATGTATGGTTTGTAGTGGATGCAATACAAAGCCTCGGTGCGATTGAGGTAGATGTGAAGTCAAGCCACATTGATATTCTTGCAGCAGATGGTCACAAATGGTTGCTGGCACCAGAGGGTGCAGCGATTTTCTATTGCGCTAAAGACAAACTGGAACGACTTATCAATACCAATGTTGGATGGGCAAGCGTTGTAAATCCTCGCGAATTTCTCGATTATGACCTAACACAGAAACCGGATGCAACACGTTTTGAAGAGGGATCCTACAATAGCATCGGTTTATATGGACTTAAGGCAGCGATTGATCTTTTACTTGAAATAGGTGTTTCTAACATTGAGACACGCATTTTGGAACTGACATCAGGCTTAATTAAAGGATTAAACGCAAAAGGTTATCGTGTCATCACGCCAAAGTCGGATTCTGAACGTGCCGGGATCGTGGTTTTTGAAAGCGACCACTATACACCTGCTGAACTTTTTACGCTACTTAATGAAAGGAATATAATTACTGCAGAACGCGGGAGCGGAGTCCGAGTCTCACCGCATTTTTACAACACGGAATTAGAAATTGCAGATTTGCTTGAAACTTTACCCGAAAATTAAAGGCATTTTCTAAGGTATGACTTTCAATCGGAAATGAAAATTGATGATATATACAGATGAAAAAACTCAAATTCTGAAAATGAAATGTTGGCACTGGCTTATTTTGACATTTTTGGTATTTTTTGCTGGTTGTACGTTCCCAGGGGGTAAACAGAAGACAAACCGCATCCGGTTTACTATTCAAAATACACTCGCAATTGATAGAGAAAACGTTCCAATTGTGATGACTTTAGACCAGTTGCGAAAAGTCAGTCCAGATTTCTCCCTGAATGCTTATTCTGTGGTTACTGGTAAACAACCGCGAGAGGCAATGATTCCCGCGCAAGCGGATGACTTAAACTATGATGGAGAACGTGACCAATTGGTTTTTCTCTTGGATCTTGAGCGGGAGCAAACAAAAGAGATCTCAATTCTCTACGACCCTAATGTTAAGGCAACATTTACACTTGATGTAAAAAAGCAGACACGTGCTGGTATCTTTCCTGAGATGGATGCTGTGGCGGCGGTAGAATCCGATTTGATCGCATATCTGCTGAAGCCAAGCGGTGCTGTAATTGCTTATGGCAAAAAGCGAGAAGAACTTTTCGGTGTTGATGGAATGTTTCAAAGTGAATTAGAAGACGATGTTCCGTTGTCACCTGAATTTAGGTTCCATTTTGAAAGCAAAAACATATCATTGTCCCAAAATCCACAGGCGATAAAAAAAGAAGTTAAAAAACCTGAACAGCGTTGGGTAATCCATGACTTGGAGAATCAGGAAGATTACTTTGTCCGAAAAACTGAGGAACAACTCAATCTGTTCAAGTCAATTGGGTTGTCCCTAAATACGCTTCTTGATCCAGAAAACACCACAATGGTTATGTTAACACCTCTGGATGAATTGATCGGATGTGGCGGATTCGCACTATGGCATAGGGGAGAAAACGAATTGATTCCACTGCCAAGTGATGAGGATTACGTTCGGATTCTTGCCGATGGAGGTATGCGTTCTGTAGTTCAGCGGATTCTCCCAAGTTGGTACATTGACGGTGAAACATACTATCTTAAGTCAACAACTTTTATTTATGGCAGTAATCTCTGGATTGAACACCAAATCCAATTAGATAGAGAGTTGCCTGCGGATTATGCTATCGTCGCGGGTATTCCTAAACTGGGGGAAACATTTGGTGTTGACGAAGACCAAGGTTTGTTATGGAGTTGGGGAACAGACCCTGATGGAACATATCCTCTCGGTATAGCATTAATATATTCTACAACACAGACAAGTAGCTTGATTGACACAGATGCATCCCGTTTGTCTATTTCCCTAAATCCTGATAGCGAAGGACGAATCAGTTATCGGACATTTGCTATTTGGGAAGGTGGAATTAATGGAATAGAAACCCAATCGGAATTTTTGCAACACCTCCAAATTATGATAACAACGATGAAAAATAGACCCAAAATCAAATTTTTACCCTTAGAGGAAGGCAAAAAGTAGAATTACTTTACTTTAAAATGGAGGATTCATGCTTGTCAAGGAAGAATGTTTACAACTCATTGCATCTCAACGAACAGATGAAATCGTCGTTGCTACGATGGGGATGAGCGTGCCGTGGGCAAAAATATCAACACATCCACTGGATTACGCCTCTGTTGGAAGTGCTATGGGGCATGCTGCGGACTTTGCCCTCGGTATTGCGCTTGCCAAACCTGACAAAAAGGTTGTTGTGCTTAACGGCGATGGGAGTATGCTGATGTGTTTAGGAACACTTGCAACGATTACGAGTTTAGCAAAACCGCCTGCGAACTATCTCCTTTTTGTGTGTGATAACGGGACGTATGAGGTAACTGGTAATCAACCCGTTCCACGAAATGCTGACTTTAGTTGGGTAACAATTGCGGAAGGAACGGGTTTTGAGCAAGTATATGAATTTGATGACATAGATATACTTGAAACCGATCTTCCGAAGATTTGGAATGAACCCGGTCCTGTTTTTGTAAATCTAAGGATCGCGCAGGCACATGAACCTCCGCCTGATCGGTGGGGTGGTTTTCCATACCCTTATTTGCAGGAATCACTTGCTACATCTACACATAAATTACGAAAAGCACTTGAGGAACAGTAGAAGCAGCTCTTTAAGGAGTTTTATTATGGCACAAAAATTGGAGACTCGCCGAATGGGACGGACTGAGATGCGACCAAATGCATTAGCACTTGGTGCAGCATGGTTGTCCTCAAAACCAGATGAAGAGGTTATTAGTGCAATCAGAAAAGCAATTGGACTCGGTATCAACTATATTGACACCTACCCTGGACACAGGGAGCATCTTTGGGGAGAAGCACTTTCTGACGGTCTGAGAGAAAAAGTCTACCTACAAGCCAAAGTTGGGACACATCCTGAACGCAGGAAAGATTTTTCAGCGGATGGCACAAGATGGAGTGTCAACAATAGCCTCAAAGACCTTCGCACAGACTATCTGGATGCTGTGTTAATCCATGACCCAGAGAACATGGAGAGTGTGTTAGATAAAGGACGCGCGTTGGATACGCTTTTAGAGATGAAAGATGAAGGCTTAATCCGACACATCGGGGCAGGAGTACGTTCTCACGAATTCCACAAACAACTGATTGAAACAGGACATATTGATATTATTCTCACCTTCTTGGATTACACGTTATTATCGCAATCCGTCGCGCAGACGACTCTACCGTTAGCACGCGAACACGATGTTGGCATTATCCTTGCAAGCCCTTTAGGAATGGGAAGTTTAACAGGGACAGAACCGAATGTTGAAGATGAGCGTAGGCGGAACCCGGATGCTGAACCCAAGGCATACTCTATGTGGAAATGGTGTCAAGAACGGGATGTAAATATTCGTCACTTAGCGATGCAGTTTTGCCTTGCTGCACCTATAGACGGGATTGTGATGTTCGGCCCAGCAGACAAAGCTCAGGTGGAAGATGGATATAAAGCGGCTACCGCTGACATATCGGAAGAAATTTGGGAAGCGTTTGAGGCAGAATTTGGAATCAAACGTGGAATGTAAACCAAGTGCATTATTAAAATCAAATTCCTAACAGAGTTCTTAATTAGTTTTTTGCAATCTCGTCTTGACAAATGTAGACAACGCAATTATACTGTTGGATGCCCCACTCAGAAGCAAAAGGAGAATTGTGAACAATGGCAGAAACAGTTGAAACGCTCGCTGAACGGTTAGGTAAAGTAGAAAAGACGTTAACAGAGGTGAAATGCCAACTGTCTTTGCTTCTTGAAGAAATGGCACCCCATTGGCAGAAAGCAGATGAGAAGAACGTAGAAGTTGGCAAACCAGTTTATGCGGATAAGCGAGAGGCAGCAAGAATTCTGCGCCCATTTTTTGAACGGCACGGAATTATTGGTCTTGACCCAATATCGATTGAAGAACTCCACAAAAGTATGGAGGGTAATGGCATCCGTGCCGAGGAAAACGAATTTAGCCGAGTGATCATTGAAGAACGGGAAAAATAAGTGTGTATTATTTCTACTACGATGCCAGCGCGCTTGTCAAGCGGTACCTCCTTGAAATCGGTAGTAACAAAGTTAATTTCCTTTTTGCTAATACTTCTCTCGGATATTTCAGGTGTTTGGCTATCGGTGCAGCAGAGGTCTTATCAATTTGTGTTCGCAAAAGGAATGACAAGCGAATTACACAGTATGACTTTAATCATGCGGTGGCCAATCTAAACCTTGAAATAATTGATGCAACTTCAGATTTCAAAACAATTTCAATACCAAATTCCCTCATTTGGGCATCACTAAATTTGATAGATAAGCATTCAATCAACAGCGTTGATGCGATGGTGTTACGCTCAGCGTTAGATGTCGCAATAGAACTTCATAACACCTCTGGTGATAAGTTAGTTCTGGTCGCATCCGATCAACGGCTGCTGAGAGCAGCGCGCGATGAAGGTTTATTAGTTTTCAATCCAGAGACTGACCCTGAACAAGTGTTGAGAAAGTGGGTCTAATCATAATTAAGCCGAATTTTCTACTCGAAAAAGCTGACAAGTTACACCTAAAACGATCTGAGTTTAAAAATCAACTGTTTTTGTTCCAGCCGCTAAATCTGACGCAAACTGTTTCACCTCAGTAAGCAATTTTGCTTCGTCATCCATATTCTTTTCAGCGACATTGATAATAGCACTTGCCACAATAGCACCATCAGCAACATGGGCAACTTGCGTTGCCTGCTCAGGCGTTGATATACCGAAACCGACACAAATCGGTTTGTCTGTGTGCTTGCGTAGTTCTGCTATCATAGGTGCAACCTCATCCGACAAAGTTGCCCTTGCTCCAGTTACTCCTGTTACCGAGACGCAATAGATAAATCCTGTGCTGACCGATGCAATCAATTGCATTCGTTCTGGTGGACTTGTCGGTGCGACGAGAAAAATAGTCGCAAGATTGTATTGTAATGCAATTTTCAGAAGTGAATCCGCCTGCTCAGGCGGCAAATCCGGAATGATGACGCCATCAATACCAGCAGCTTGCGCAGCCTTGCAAAATGACTCCTCGCCCATCCGAAAGATTGGGTTATAGTAACTCATCAAAGCGATGGGGATTTCTGTCTGTTGTCGGAGATTTTTCACAATCTCAAGAATTTGTTGGAGAGAGATGCGGTGTTTGAGTGCCCGTTCGCTGGCACGTTGGATAGTCGGCCCGTCTGCTATCGGGTCGGAGAAGGGGACACCGAACTCTATGATGTCAGCACCAGCTTCTTCAAGGGTAAGAAAAAGTTTAGGGGTAAGTTCTGGGTTTGGGTCTCCAGCACAGACATACGGCATAAATGCGCTGGTACCTTGCTGTTTGAGTTCCTGAAATTTCTTTTCAATTCGATTCATAAATATTATGCTTTTCGGTTTTCTGTAAATTGGTTTCTTCAATTATATCTTGTATGGATTGAATTGTCAAGGGAGGTTTTTGGGTAATATGTGGGTGTGTGAAAAATTTGGGTTGAATGTTCAAATTATACACAACAATGTTCACTTTGTAGTCATATCTTCCTGCTATTGTTGGCAGAATTTGCGATGGTTCTAAGCTGCAGATGTTTCTGCAATTGGCATCGTATTTGCTACTATTTTGATAGTAAGATAATCAGTAATGAAATTACTGATTCTTTTCTTCAAACAGGGTGTCTAATATTTATCACAACAGCTAAATTTATGAAACGTCTATCGCACCTTCTATTGTAGTTCAGGCACAGAGCTTATCCCTACAATAAAGGTGTGCGGGTTCGCTAAAAACTTTACACATCTGTAATATGCAACTTCCTTGAAATTAGCAACAATATCTGATATAATGATAATATCAGTTTCCCAACGATCAAAGAAAAGCAGTCAACGGAGTAGAAAACTCAGGAGACAACATCATGAATCGCTTTGAAAGAAAACAACGTTCACTGAATGCCTGCCTGATTGCCGGGATTATACATCTCTGCTTCGCAATTGTCTTAACCATTTTCTATTACACACGAGTTGCTTATTACTCTGAAGATGTTGTCGGCGTGGAATTCATAGATATGAAAGACCCGTCAAAACAGAAACGTCGACTTAAACGGCCTCCTCCCAAACAGTTGCATACCCCAAAACAGACGAAATCATCGGCTTCAGGACAGCCGAGACATGCAGCGTTAGCTGCTTCTTCCAATTTATTTGATGAAACCGTTCGTCCTTCTGAAAAGTTGCTGATGCATAGTGCTACAGAAGATGTATCAAAAACAGCGACAGAGTTACCTGAGTTGACAACACTAGCGGAGCAGCTGAATAGTCGAACATCAGGACTTGCGAAAACAGTAACAAGTCCCTTTGAAATAACCTCTGGCGCGGGGAAAGAAAGTCTAAGACAACGAGTCAAAGGCGATGGTGAAAGCGGATTTAACAGACTTGAGTCAACGGGAACTGCCGAAATTGGAACTATCGGTGAGGGAATTGGACAGGGAGGAGATGATGAAAGTGGGAAAGGAAAAGGAAAAGGTAACAAGGACGCTTCCAACCCATTTGCCGAAGCACTCAAGCAGATTGCAGACCATATTATCGCTACTCGGACACTTGACAAAGTCAATGTTGTCTTTGTGCTTGATACAAGTAAAAGCATGGGCGATAACATTCAACAGGTTGCCGAAAACCTATTTAGTATGACAGATGCATTTGATCTTGTTAACATAGAATATCATTTAGGCATGTCCGAATTCAGTGTTCGGGAACGTGGACAAGAACTTGAAACCCGCGCGCTTGCACCTGATGTAGGTTATCTCCGTCGTCGCATGCAAAAAGTAAAACTGAGTGGAGATGAAAATGCACTTGACGCACTAATAGACACGTTGAACTATATGGATTTTCATGCTGACGCTGACAAACACTTAATTTTGGTTACGGATGAACCCGCAACAACAAGTATGAGAGAGAAAAATGCTTCCGAAACGGTGCGAGCAAAAGTGATTGATCAGTCTAAAATAGAAGATATTCATGTTAATGTCCTCGGATTCCCAGAACCTTTCCAGCAGGAATTAGCTACAATTACAGGCGGCGTATGGACAGAAATTCCCGGAAGTGCCTACAATCCGGCTGCTCTCCCCGCTAATCGTGCTGGCAACCAAAAGTTTCTTAAAGTATTCCGAGATATTGCAACTGATATTCGGCGCAGCGGTGCCAAATTGTATTTCAGTCTTGATTTACAGTTTGATGTGATTTTTGAAGAAGGTGATATACCTATAAACAAAATACAACAAGAATTTGATGAGAAGGAACTTGGATTGAAAACGGCTGCTTTCAGCTCTGGATATACAACGATTTTAGAAAAACAGAACAGTGATATGCTGATAATTACAGACTACGATAATGGGCGAATTTATGCCATGCGCAAAGTAGAAAATAAATTAAAAGTTTATGCAGGTGAACATCCAGAACACTGGAGTCTAAATCCACATCTTATAGCTCGAACAAAGCAATCCGCAAATAAATGGACATTTACTAACCAAAAGAGCCACCAGATTTACACCATCCGTAGAGATCAAGATAGTCTTAAAGTTTCTATTGGGGCACAACCAGGAGGTGCTGCAAGTCGCAGCGAACAACCGATCGTTGATGTCTTAGTGATGTTAGACTACAGCAGAAGTATGGGTGGAAAGTCGCAAGCAATCATGCTTGGATTAAGCACGCTCATAGGGAGATTATCAATATTTCCGCTAAAATATCGAGTTGGACTTATCCGTTTTGCTGAAGCAAAAGATGCTATTAAAGTTGTTGACGGTGCTGTCGTATCTCAGATGCCGCTCAACGAAGTTTTGATAGAAAGTCTTATGGAAGACCCGTTTGGTGGAGATGAACATCTTATTGATGCGATTGTTGAAGGGCTGCCTGAGGTAAAATTTAGCCCTTACGCAAGGCGATTTCTGCTTATTTTAACTGATGAACCTACAACCGGAAAATATCCTGCGGAGCAAGCACTGGAAGTATGTCAATCGTTAGGCATTACCGCCTATGTGGTGGGTCATCCAGACCCCAACGATTTTCAATCCATTCTTGCTAAACAAACCGAAGGAATCTTTTTTTCTATGCCGAGGCATTTGGAGAAGGCATATCCAAATCAATAAATTGACAAAAAGAGGTAATTTATGACAACATCAACAAGTACGCAACAACATCGGGAGATCGCAGCAGAAGAAGGTCCTGTGTCGGTTGCGATTGTCACAGTAAGCGATTCACGTACACCAGAAACAGACACAAATGCTGCGTTTCTACGCGAACAACTTGAAGCAGAAGGAAACGGCGTAACTGCCTATCAAATTATAAAAGATGAACCCGATCAAGTCTCTGACGTATTGGATAAAATGGCTGAAACTGATGCACAGGTAGTCATATTCAACGGTGGAACTGGCATCGCACCGAGAGACACTACTTTTGACGTGCTTGATCGCAAATTAGAAAAGACGTTACCGGGATTTGGTGAACTCTTTCGGATGTTTAGTTATGACCAAGTCGGTGCTGCTGCAATGCTGTCGCGCGCCACTGCAGGAGTTTATCGTGGGAAAGTGGTTATCTCTACACCGGGTTCAAATGCTGCTGTACGGTTAGCATGGGAAAAACTGATCGGGCCAGAATTGCAACATTTGGCATGGGAGGTCGGACGTTAAAGCACCTCGCGGGTAAAAGTATACACACCCCTCAACCACGACCCGTAATAGATACCATTCGCATAACAGAAATACAACACCTTCAAACCGATGACGCAAATAAGACACACAAATAACCCCGCAAGTAAGCAATAATCCCGCCTACCCATCTGTGAGATGTGTAAAGATGTCCGTTGTGTTGCTGTATCAGGAGAAAATCCACGACTTTCAACTGATTCGCCAAGGTTAGTCGCATGCCGAATGTTACCTGCCAAGATAGGACGGAAACTATTGATAACACCTCGCACAGTGGCAAACAAATTGAACTGTAAGTAACGGAATCCGCGCAGTCTTTGTGACCGAATGACTGCAACGGCTTCACCGGCAATCACAGGAATAAAATGCAGCGCAGTTGTGACCATAAATGCGAGTGCACCCGGCACACGCAATTGTCCTAAAGCAAGAAGTAAGTCGCGGGGTTGTGTACTCCAAACAATATAGCAACCAATCACAAGCGTAGTATTAAACCGCAGTGATTGAATTATGCCGTGATATAGTCACTCGCGATAGATTCGGATTACACCAGTCCAC
>JAPPMR010000850.1 GCA_028818995.1 Candidatus Poribacteria bacterium
GTAGTAAACGGGCCATTGAATTATGAAGTATGCCAACCAAACGAATATCAAGAACCAGACAAAATAAACCAGAAAAGCAAATTTTGGAACCGTGAAAACTTTTGATGGCGGATCACCATCATCCTCATCTGCAAGTTTTCCCTTCTTAGCAAGAGATGCGAAAAACGTGCCTCCCAAAATGCTAACAATAAATGACAAAACAAGCGTTAATCTAAAAAAGCCTCTTTTCCAATTTGTAGCGTTTTCCTCATTATCTGCACTCTCACCCGCAAATTCGAAATAAATTCCGCTTGCAATTCCAAATAGAATGCATAAAATCACAAGCAAAGTAGATACAATTTTCCATTTTTGGGACTTCATTATAACTTCTATTGCTTATTTTGAATCTGGATAATGTTCGATGTCAATTTGCGATTTTTGTCTTATAGCATGACTGAAGGTATCCGTTATCCATTGCTCAAGATCTTTTCCGCTCGCTTTTGCAGCTCTTGCAATAGCTACATGGATGTCTGGAGGAATTCGCAACCTTAAATCGCCAGAATATGGTTTTTGTGGTGGCTTATTTAGTCTCTGGCACATTTCCAGATAATCTTCTACAGCTTCTTCAAAAGCCTCTTGAAGTTCTGAAATAGTGTCTCCGTGGAAACCAACGATGTCGGTAATTCCTGCGATATGACCTACAAGGCACCCATCTTCTTCACTGTACTCAATACGTGCACTGTAACTTTTGTATTTCATGGAATTATACCTGCTCTTTCTAAAAAACGCCGAGCGTCCTTCACCTGGTAGGGGCGTGCTTCTTTTTGATTGTGAGGCCGGTGAAATGTTGCGGTAACGCCATTCAATTCAAACCTTACTCTTGATCCTCTACCCTCAATCGTTTTTGCCCCACATGCTACCAACAGAGACTCTATTTGTCGCCATTTTAACGTCTTCGGAACCGGCGTTCTAAAAATAGCATTTAAAGTTCTTTCATGTCGTTTATTCATTAAACACTTTTAATAACAGATTTCTGTTATTAGAGCGTATCTCATAAATCATTTGTAGGGCGAGGTCCCTGTGCTTCGCCATTGCATAGAACGGGCCAAGCAACAAGCGGGTACAGGGACCCGCCCCTACGATAGAGTTGAATTTTCTGCCGAGAACCGTGTTTAACGATTTATGAGATTGACTGTAGTAACAAAAGCACATTGTGCTACGGAAGGTTTCTGAATTCCCATGTTTGTATAAACACAGAAATTAGCATCCAACATCCTAACCCATAAGTGTCCTTCGCAAGGCTTATCAGTCCTCATCCATAAAACCTTTATAACAAATTTAGTGCTTCGTCAACATATTATTGTAGTCCGCGATTCTTGCTAATCGCCAATTGACAGTTTAACTAACATGTTTAGTAGATTGAATCACTTTCAATAGTTTGCTCTTTCTCCTCTTTAATTACGAAACTTTTTATAATCCAATATGCAGCAAAATACAGTAACCAAGTAAAGCCAAAACATAGAACGAAACCGACAAGAAAGCTGACAGGATTTTCCAGCAGTCCTTCCTCTATTAGCCAGAGTTTTCGAAGAAGTATAGGGTTGCCTGTTCCATCCATGAGAATTTGAACCATTAGTGTCCGCACGACATTTATTACGCCACCTACTAAACCTAATAGAATCGACAGAACTAACGTGATCCTGTAAATCACTTTTTTGAGTTTTTTGAGTTCCATGTTGCCTCACAAACTTTCTCAGAATACTGTATTAGCGTTAATATCGCGTAATAGTTTCATGCAAGTTCAAAATCACACGTGCGATAGAAGTCCACGCTGCAAGTTCGGTAGGTTCAATACCTTGTGTTGCAGGTGATTCACCCATTTCCACTAAAGTCTTCGCTGCGTCAGGATTGTCGGTATATTCGGTTTTGTGCTTTTCTAACAATCCTGTCATAATTTCCAACTCTTTTGGTTGTGGCAGACGTGATAGTGCGCGGTGGTATGCCCAATTGATACGGTCTTCTGGGGTCTGCCCGCCTTCTTTAATTGTTCGTGCAGCAAATACGCGTGCCGCCTCAACATAAGTTGGATCATTGAGCAAGGTAAGTGCTTGCATCGGTGTGTTGGAAGTTGACCTTTCAGCAGTACATTCCTGCCTACTTGGAGCATCAAAAGCCATCATACTTGGATGTAAGAAGGTTCGCTGCCAATGCGTATAAAGCCCGCGGCGGTACTGACTTTCACCCTTGTCATGGACGTATCTGCGTTTGGGGAAGTTCAAATTTGAATAATATCCCACAGGTTGATACGGTCTAACACTTGGTCCGCCAATTTTAGGTATAAGAAGCCCGCTTAGCAATAAGGCGTTGTCACGCACGATTTCTGCGTCCAGTCGCCAACGCGACTGGCGTGCAATAAGACGGTTGTAAGGGTCTTTTTCGCGTAGAACTTCATTCGGTTTTGAAGACTGACGGTAAGCGTTTGAGGAAACAATGAGTTTTACCAGGTGTTTAACGTTCCATCCGCTTTCCATAAACTCAACCGCTAACCAATCAAGCAGGTCAGAATGTACAGGCGGCTCACCTTGTGCGCCAAGGTCATCAAGAACACGGGAAATGCCAGTTCCGAAGTATAGTGCCCAAAGTCTATTCACAAATGTCCGTGCTGTCAATGGATTGTTCTTTGACACTACCCATTTTGCAAGGTCAAGTCGTGTCGCGCGGCGATTTTTGATGCCGAGATCTCCAAGGAATTCTGGTATTATCGGTTCAACAATATCACCTGAATCGTCTAACCAATTGCCTCTCGGTAAAATGCGGGTTGTCCGAGGTTGGACCGACACGGTTGTTAATGAATATGGACTCTTGGAATTGATTTCATTTCTTCGTTTTTCAAGGTCGGCAATCTGGTTACGGATTCCGTCAAGTGCAGGAGCAATGCGCCGATAATAATCAGCAATCTGTTTTCGTTGGTTTGTTGTTCTAACAAAAGAATCAACTTGGATTGCTTTTATGACAACATCATCGTGGGCATTTTTCGTTGCAGCACCGAGAGTGGTTGCAATGCCAGCCATATCCCAATATGCCTTACCACCAAACTGTGTGAAAGCCATTCCGTTTAGGACACTACCCGCTTTTAATCCTACTATTGCGGGTTCCACTTCAAGACGCACCCATTCGCCAAGGTTCGGAAGTTCTCCCATCGGTTTGTGGGCAGGTGTATCACTTCCTATTTCTCCATGTTTAATTTTATCTTCGCCCCAGAATGCCCGGTGCTCCCAGTTTCCATCGTTCCACTGCAACATGATCGTTTTAGGCGGATTTTCGGGATCTAACCAAACATAAGCGAACAGTTTGTCCCCCTCAGCCAGCGTGAGTTTACGGTTTGCACCACGGAATGCATGCTGCACAAGCTGCTCTGGTGCTGCAGTCTGTACCCGTGAACGTTCTTTACTGAAAACTGGTCCCTCATTTTTTCCAACAAATTTCCATGCGCCTTCAGTTCTACCACCGTTTGATTGCGCATCGTCTACCCACGCGAAATCAGCATCTTCCGTTGAAGTAAGGAATGAACGAGTCTCCTCTTCCCATTCTGTCTGTTCTGCTTGCAACCCAGGTGATGATAACTCAAATACTTTACGCAACCTCACTAATTCATCGTCAATTTCCTCCAATTTAGCCTGTTGCTCAGACGATGGGAGCATTACAACGGGATCCCATTTACTTCCACCACCATACACGCCAGGTCCCTGAATATCAGCGAAAAACGCAGCAAAGCTGTAAAAATCTTTTGCGGTATAAGGATCAAATTTGTGGTCGTGGCATTGTGCGCAGCCGAGTGTAGCACCTAACCAAACTGATGCAGTGGTACGCACCCTATCCGCTGCATAGATTGCGAGATATTCTTTTGCTTGTGCGCCACCTTCAGCGGTCGTTTGATTTAATCGATTATATCCCGATGCCACTTTCTGGTCTGGTGATGCATTTGGCAGAAGGTCACCTGCCAGGTTCTCTAATGTAAATTGATCGAATGGCATGTTGTCATTAAATGCCTTAATCACATAGTCTCGGTAGGGCCAAACACTAACATTCTCATCCGAATGGTAGCCGCTTGTATCGGCATATCGCACCAGATCAAGCCAGTAAATTGCAAGCCTCTCACCGTACTGCGGTTTGGAAAGTAGACGATTGACTAAATCCTCATAAGCCTCTGGACGTTCATCTCTTACAAATTGATCAACTTCAGCAGGGGTAGGTAGCAAACCTGTCAAATCAAAGTGTAAACGCCAGATGAGCGTGCGTTTATCTGCTTCTGAAGACGGTTCAAGTCCTTCTGTCTCTAACTTACCAAGAATAAATTGATCAATCGGATTGTGCACCCAATCAGGACTTTTAACTTCTGGCAGCTCAATCCGTTTCGGTGGATTATATGCCCAATGTTCCTCCCATTCCGCACCTTCTTTGATCCATTGAATTAGCGTATCAATCTGTTCTTGGGTAGGTTGTCGATTAGAGGTTTGTGGTGGCATCCGTCTATCAATATCTTCATGTGTAATACGCAGGACCAATTCACTGTTCTCAGGATCACCCGGAACAATAATCGGATAACCACTCGGTTCAGAAAAAGCCCCTTCTTTAATGTCAAGTCGTAAGTTTGCTTGCCGTACCGCCGGGTCTGGACCGTGGCAGGCGTAACATTTATCGGACAAAATCGGACGAATATCTCGGTCAAATTGGATTTTTTTAGCATCGGCAAACTGTGTTGTCGTTGTCAGCAACAGCGCGATTACTAAAAGATAAATAAACCCTTTGCACAATGGCATTAACGAAAATAACTTTCTTTGTTGGTACGTTCTAAACATTGTAGAACATCTCCTCCTCACAAGTAGACGAAAATACTGGTGCTAAAACCTAAAGTTTGTGTATGGCAAATAATTTATCATAAAAATGAAATATGTGCAAATCAAATCTTTCAGAGAGTATGTGATTTTTTGATAAATTTCTTGTCTTTTTATCTTAAATTATGTTATTGTTTTATGGTTTGATGAAATGGAATTTCAGAAAACTCCACTTCTTGTTGCATATCATAAGATATAAATTATATGTGAACATTGTAATGAATCCTCAATCAAGAGGTAGTACAGTAAAGGAAAGTTTATGAAAAAAAATGGTCTACCATTCGTTCAATTATTAATAACTCTATTGCTCATTTTAATTTTTTTGTTTGGAACATCACAAGCAGAAGAGGAATCAATTCAGAATGAAGACTTGGAAACTGAAAACGATTCTGTATCTTCTGATGAAGTAATTGAACTTGAAAAAATTATAGTCGAGGGTGAACGTGTCTATTCAACAGCATCTTCACGGTCTATACGAGATTTTGATCTGAACGTCCGTCCAGTGAGCACCGCACAAGATATGCTTCAGCTGGCGCCAGGGCTTGTTATCGCACAACACGCAGGTGGTGGTAAAGCTGAACAGATTTTTTTACGTGGGTTTGATGCCGACCATGGTACAGATGTCGCTATCTTATCTGACGGTACTCCGGTGAATATGGTTTCACATGGGCACGGACAGGGATATGCAGATATCCATTTCGCTATACCTGAATTAGTGGAATCAATTGACGTTTTCAAAGGTCCCTACTTTGCCAGATACGGCAATTTCTCGACCGCAGGTTCAATCCAATTTCGTACAAAAGACAAAATTGATAGAAATATGCTGAAAATCGAAGGAGGCGAGTTTAACACGCAAAAATTCACAGGAATGTTTCAGCTGCCTACTCTCAGTAAACATCAAAACGCTTATTTTGCTGGACAGTTTTATAATACGGACGGCCCCGTTGAAAGTGAACAAGATTTTCAGCGTTTAAATCTTTTCGGTAAATTTCGGACAGAGTTAAATGAAAAAAGCCAACTTTCCGTTTCAGCAAGTTCTTTTACTTCGGCATGGGACGCTTCTGGGCAAATCCCTCAGCGAGCGGTAGATAATGGCTTGATTTCGCGTTTCGGAACTATTGATGACCTTGAAGGTGGACAAACAGGCAGACAGAATCTCAATTTGATTTACACGGCAACAGGTGAAGATAACAGCCAATTTTTGTTTCAACCCTATTTCTGTCAATATAACTTCAAGTTGTTCTCAAATTTTACCTTTTTTCTTGAAGACTCGGAAAACAGTGATATGATTGAACAGACTGATGATCGCACCGTTCTCGGCTTAAATACCGAATATAAATTTACACAATCGATCTCTTCTATACAAGTAAACACAACGTTCGGTGGTGGATTCCGTTCTGACAACATCGCAGTTAGCCTTTGGCACAGCCCAAATCGCAGGCGGTTAACACAAAGGGTGGATTCAGGCATTATTGAGCGTAACTTGTTTCTCTGGGCACAAGAAGAATTAATCATCAACCCAAAACTCCGATTCCAACTCGGTTTACGCGGGGATTACTTTACTTTTAATGTAGAAGACCATCTTGACACCTTGTCTGACGAAACAGTTAACTTGCCGCATGCTTCCGGATATGCACAGGAGGCGATGCTCAATCCTAAGTTCAACATGGTTTATAGCCCGCTCCAGTCCATTGATGTTTTCCTAAATTTCGGCACAGGATTCCACTCTAACGATGCCCGTGATGTAGTGATTGAACAAACAATTTCGGATTTAGAACAAACATATAAACGCCAAGACTTGAGTGAAGAGCAAATTGATGAACGTCTAACACAGATGAATTTCAACCGGGACCACGCTGGGATTCAGACGTTACCTCGTGCGATTGGTGCTGAAATCGGCACTCGTCACCGATTTTTTGACCGATTTAATATCGGGTTTGCTGGCTGGTGGTTGGAATTAGACGAAGAATTAGTTTTTGTCGGTGATGCAGGTGAAACAGAAATCAGCGGTAAATCACAGCGGATCGGTATTGACATTGAAGGACGAATAAAGATTCTTTCATGGTTATGGGTAGATACAGACGTGAACTTATCACAAGGAAAATACGTTGATGAACCTGATGATGCTAACCAGATTCCTCTTGCGCCACGTATCACCTCAACGGGCGGGATAACTGCTATCCACCCTTCCGGTTGGGATGTCAGTTTACGTTATCGGCATATCGGCGACCGTCCTGCTAATGAGGATGGCAGCGTGACCGCAGAAGGCTACACAGTGGTCAATCTTGGGCTTTCTTACACGTACGGTCCATTCCAATATTTTGTTGCTGTTGAAAACCTTTTTGACGTTGATTGGAACGAAGCGCAGTTTGACACAGAATCACGCTTAAGAAATGAGACAGAACCGGTATCTGAGATTCATTTTACGCCAGGAAATCCGTTAAATTTGCAGGCAGGAATTAGTTTTCAATTCTAAATATGTTTATCTGTAGCCACATAAATTGAATAAATATTTAGATTGGATTGTCACATAACGCGCTGAGGTATTCCTTAGCGCGTTGTGCTGCATCTATTGGCGACATAATGCCTGACATGACTGCGATGCCCGATGCCCCCGCTCTCACACATTCCCCAACGCGCGCTGGCGTAATTCCTCCAAGTGCAAACACTGGCAAGTTAACCTGTTTTGCCAGCTTTTCAAGGTTTCCCACACCAACTGCCGGACCATATCTCGGTTTACTTACTGTCAGATATATTGGACTGTAGGTTATGAAATCTGCACCTTCAGTCTCCCGTTTTTTGGCAGCATCTATACTGTGTATTGAACATCCGATAAGAAAATCGGACTCCGATTGTGTTTTAACTTTGTCTACAGATACATCACTATCAGGTAGATGAACGCCTGCAGCACCTACATCCATCGCAACTTTGGTATTGGTGTTAATGAACAAATGGGCGTTGTTCGTTTTACATAATTCTGATATAGACTTTGCCAACTCGTACAAAGCAACATCGTCTAAATCCTTTTCACGCAACTGGATTGCTCTTACCCCGACATCTAAAATTTCTGTGACCACTGTGAGCAGGGACTTTGGTGCACACAAGTGTCTGTTTGTAATGACATAGAGTTTAAAATCAATCATGTAAATCCAACTAATCGGGCTTACCAAGTTTCCCTCTAACAAAAAAATAAGGTTAGATACGACGAAGCCTTGCCGCGAAAGTACCATCTACTCCATGTTCATGAGGATATGTTTGTAGAAAACCTTCGGGCGTTATCGCATTTTGTGGAATATCGGGTAAAAATGCACCTGCATGTTCCACTTTGAACATCGGAAAATTTTTCAAAAATCGACTGATGATTTCCTCATTTTCTGTTGATTCGATTGTACAAGTGCTATAAACTAAAATACCACCAGATTTGATGTGTGGTGCTGCGTTTTCCAAGATGCGATACTGTAGATCGTTAAGGGAGAGAAGTTGGTCTGAGGTCTTATTCCAACGGATATCGGGATGCCGACGAAGTGTGCCGAATCCTGAACATGGAGCATCAATAAGCACGGCATCTGCAGCGTTGAGAAAACTGAGATCCGATTTTGTGGCATCTATTGTTCGGGTTTCTACGTTCTGAACACCGAGACGTTTGCAATTTTCTTGTAACATAGCAAGTTTCTGGTCCGAAATATCACCTGCAATAATTTTACCCGAATTCCCCATCATGCAAGCGATGTGTGTTGTTTTACCGCCTGGTGCTGCGCATAGGTCCACAACTAACTTCGGAGATTCTGGCAGGAGCAGGTATGGAACTAACATGGCACTTTCATCTTGCACATACACATCTTCGCGATTAAGCACATCTTTTAAAGTTATTTCATCTTTTGAACCAGAAACTGCATCGTCCGCAGTGATTGACGGATTTTCAACTACAATCCCATCTGGAGCAATTTTAGATAGTTTGGTGGACAAACCATTTGCCGCAAGCCATTGACAAAGTTCGTCGCGATCTGTTTGAAGGGAATTCGCACGTAAGGTTAGTGGTGCTACTTGATTGCTTGCTTGGCAAAATGCCAATGTCCAAGGTAGGCCGCGTGTTTCAAGCCACCTTTTCACCAACCATTTCGGATAAGAAAAAGAAAAGGATATATGTTCTATAGGGTGAGTTTCAAGTGGAGGATAGGATAATTCTGTGTATTTGCGTTGCACAGAACGCAAAACAGCATTGATAAAACCAGTTGTCTTTCGTCTATTTTTTACAAGTTGGACGGTTTCAAAAATTGCGGCGTGCGGAGGGATGCCATCCAGGTGTAACAATTGAAAGGCACCGAGTCGAAGAATAGCACGATGCTTTGCATCTAACCGAAATCGAGGATTGATGAAATGTTTCAACACCCAATCCAGTTGCTGTTGCCAACGCACGACACCGTAAACGAGTGCGTTGGCTAATCGGCGTTCACGACCGTTGAGCGCGGATCGCTTAAATGCGTTGTCAACGACAGACGCAATTGACGCATCGGTTTCAGAAAGGTTTAACAGACATGCCAATGCGACTTCGCGTGCATTCATTTTATTTCCCTATACAGTATAAGGTTATTTATAGGGCGATTCATGCTAATGAAAATAAGGCTGATTATGCTGTGAGAGCGTTAAA
>JAPPMR010000862.1 GCA_028818995.1 Candidatus Poribacteria bacterium
TCTCAAAAGCACACGAACAACACATTAGAGAAAGAAACACCAACATTGATCACCTGATAACAAATATACGTAGAGATCAGCGATTTGAAACACTTCTCATGAAGATAACTTCTTATGATAAAAGTATAGAGTTCAATTTATACGATGATCTCATCAACGAACTCGCTACTTATGGTGTCATTACTGAAGGTATTGATGGTATGTGTGAGATTGTCAATCCGATTTATCAGCACTGCATTATTCAGGCATTCCAACCCCTAATTAATGGACTTGAAGGAGATTATTTTCCCGAAAATTCGGATACAGATTTCATTGATTACCTCACGTCTGATGGTAAAATTGAAATGACTCCGCTTCTGGACAACTTTCAGGATTTTATTGCACGTGCGGGATTCAAAATTCTACATGTGCCAGATACTCCGAAAGAGTTTGTTGGACAATACCTCCTCTACGCTTATCTTGACCAGTTTGTTCGAATCGTGCGCGGGACAATGTATCTTGAAGTACAAACCGGACGAGGTAGGATAGACCTACTTATCCTCCACAACACACACAAGTATATCGTTGAAACGAAGATTTGGGAAAGTGACCGCCGCTATCAGTCTGGCAAACGGCAGCTCGCTGCGTACCTCAAATCGGAAGGAGCTGTGGAAGGATACTACGTTGTCTTTGACCATCGCGAAAAACCTGAACCTTGCATAGAAACAGAGACATTGGAAGGTTTTACCATTCGAAGTTACGTTATTCCTGTGATACAAGAGCAACCTTCATCCGTTTAGAATGATTTACTTCGCTTCTGACGTTTCAATCAACTGCCTAATCCGCTCTGCAACTTTATCCAACGGAACATTTTCTTGTTCTCTGGTTGCTAAATCGCGCACAGCAGCGTTCCCTTCGGCCAACTCATCTGATCCCAAAATGACAGCGTAAGATATTCCTTTAGCATCGGCATATTTCAACTGTGTGCTGAGTTTAGTCGGTCGGAAATAGACCTCTGTTCGGATACCTCCTTGACGCAGTTGTGTTGCTAATTTTAGCGATTCTTTCATCAACTCATCATCAAAAACGGTCATCAACACCTGTGTCACCGTTTTTCCGACAGTAGACGGGAACATATCAAACTCTTCCATTACGTCAATAATACGCTCAATGCCAAAACTTGTGCCTGTTGCGGGAAAACTCTGTTTGCTAAAACTTCCGATAAGTTCGTCGTATCTACCGCCACCTGTGATACTGCCGATTTTAGGTTCTTCAACAACCGTTTCATAAATCGGTCCCGTATAGTATTCTAATCCGCGCACCATAGCAACGTTCACCTTATAACATTTTTCAGGAACGCCAAGCGTGGTGAGATAGTCTATTAGTTCTTTCAATTCAGCAATGCCTTCACGAGCTACCTCAAAATCACCAAGTTGTTCATTCATGTCATTAAGTACCGTTGTAGCATCGCCTTCAATCTGTAACAATGCAAGCAATTTTTCAATAACATCTTCCGGTATTTCATTTTCTCGTAATTCTGCTGTGACACCTTCTAACCCAATCTTATCCAATTTATCAATAGAACGATAAAGTCCACCAAGTTGTGTAGTCGGAACGCCTGCAAACTGCCCGATCCCTGTAATCAGTTTTCTATCGTTGATATTAATCTCAAATTGTTTGAAACCGAGGCGGGATAATACTTGATAGATGAGACTAACGTTTTCAGCGTCAGCCAACATACTCTCGCTTCCAACGGTATCTGCATCACACTGAAAAAATTGACGGTAGCGTCCCTTTTGTGGACGTTCCGCACGCCAAACAGGATCGATTTGGTAACGTTTAAACGGTTTCGGCAGTTGTGGATGCATCGCAATAACTCGGCAGAGCGGCACAGAGAGGTCGTAGCGAAGTGAAATATCTTCCTTACCACCCGTATGCCCTGCCTGATAAATCAGTTTTTCAGCATCCGGACCATATTTACCTGTAAGCACTTCAGATAATTCAAGCGCGGGGGTTTGTAGCGGTTCAAAACCAAATTCCTCAAACACGTCGCGAATCACATCTATAACATATTGTCTACGAATCATCTGTTCAGGTAAAATGTCTCGCATGCCGCGGGGAACACGCGGTTTAATAAAGGTTGCCATAAGTTCTCCTCCTTAAATGTGTCCGGGAAGTGCTTGACTTCTCCGCCTCCGCAACCCCTTTTCTAAGGTCTGCTTCAGTTCATCAATTTTTTCGCGTTTCCATGGATCCTTAAGTGATTTTGGGTTCGCGATCAACGTAGATTCAGATTCTCGCAGCACTTCAATTATTTTAAGGTGGTTTGCCTTGAGCGTGCGCGCTGAACTACAATTATCAATGATAGCATCGGCTTCTTCGGGCGGTTTTCCTTCTGTTGCACCAAAAGAAAGCATAAGGGTGATAGGGGACTGGTAAGTGCCAAGTGTGTTCAGTCGTTTCCACGGGGTTAAGATAGCTGGTGCAATGCGATTTTCTGTCTTTTCAAGAATATATTTTTCCGCGATGTTCAGATATTCTGTAGAGATGCGAATGTTTCTATCCGCAAGATTCACCAGATCTGTGAATGTATTGATGTCCTTCCGTTCTTCTCGAACCGCTAAAACGATACTAACAAATCCATAGTCCAATGGCAAAATTTCTTCAACATTCGCGTCGGTTTCTTCCACCCAATCTTGTCCCGTAATTCCTAAATCATAAAAATCATCCATCCCAACATAAACAGGTATCTCTTGGGGACGTGAAATCTTTATCTGAAATTCACTATCGTTCTGAAAAGTAGCACGATAGGACCGGTCAGTAGACTTGTAACCGTTCATTTCAAAGCCTGCCCGCTGAAAAGTTTCAAGCGTTTCAGACTGTATTGTGCCTTTCGGCAAAAGTAGATTCAAATTCCTTTCTGTTTGCATAATTAGTTTCCTCAATTCTATAAGGTATGGCGTAGTCTTCCGTATCCATTTATAATCATTTATCAAGGTCTTTGAGGGTAACTGCCTCTGTGTTTTTAGTTTTCAAATCAATTCGCTGCATCGGTTGATCTGGGATTAAGTTAATCACAAAATCGTAATTTGCTTCGGCAGCATAGTTATGTTGTGCTTGTAGGTCGTGTTCCATCAAATCCATCTCCACAGTTTTGCCAGAACTTCTTAATGTTTCAGCGAGACGTTGCGCTTCGGGGATAAGATCCGCAGATGTTGTTGCGATAAAGTAATCCTTTTTTGTTTGAACAGGTTCGTTATGCGTTTCAGTAAATGCCTCCATGAGCACATCAAATTGGAATGCAAACCCTGCCCCTGGAACCGATGGTCCACCAAAGTTTTCGATCAACCTATCGTATCTTCCACCACCGCAGATAGACAAATTCTTATCAGGTAATTCAATTTGAAAAACCGTTCCGGTATAAAAATCGAATCCGCGCGTAATACCTAAATTAATTTCAAAGTCAGTAATTCCGTAGTTTTCCAAACATTCGCAAAGTGCCAGCATCTCGTTGCGCACTCCTTGTGCGGTATTGTTTGGTAACGTTTCCCATGTTTCCATGACAGACTCCTTATCACCACTAATCTTTGAAATATCAATACAACGCTGTGCGATCTCTTCCGAGATATTAAAATATTGATGCCATCTTGCTTTATAAGTTTCCTCAGCAATCATTGGTAGTTTCTCTGTCCACACAAAGGCGTTATTCTCCGTTAACTCTTGAATTGCCGCAATATCAATTTTGTGTTCACCTTGATAATCAGGTCCTTGTAAACGCCGCAGCTGATTTAGTTCATCGCGAAGCGTTGCCAAGTCCAAAAGCTGGCTTTCCACACGTAGCCGAGAAAGATGATCAATGTCCAATATAACTTCACTGTGATCCTTCGGATCGAGATCAATCTGTTTGAAGATTTCGCGGAAGACACCAGCATTACCGATTTTTAATTTTCTCTGTGAAATGTTGAGTTTCTCAAGAATTCGCACTGGAATTGTAATAATCTCTGCATCTGCGAGTGCCGATGCGGGACCGATCAGTTCTACCCCTGCCTGTCGGAATTCGCGTCGGACATCTGGATTATCGGTTTTCGGTTCCTGACGCACACATTGTCCGATGTAGTAAAGTTTATAAGGATAAGAGATATGTTGTAAATCTCCATTCGCAATAATTCTACAAACAGGTGCAGTAAGTTCAGGTCTTAGGGCATAATCTACCCGATCTGGACCAACAAACGTAAACATTTTATGACGTATCTCTTCGCCGGATTGTGCGGATAACAGCGCAAAGGATTCAAACAGTGGCGTCTGAATTTGTGCATATCCGTAGCTTTCATAAGTTTCACGAACAATATTTTCAACAAAGTTTCGCTGAACCATCTGTTCAGGTAGAAAATCGTTCGTTCCGGCGGGTTTGGTAAACTTTTCCATAGGCGTTTCTCCTAATAAAATGTGATCGGATTCCTTATCCGTTTTCACAAGGTGTCCATAAACAAAAAACCCCGTAAACAAATAACCTTAATCTCAACGCGCGACAAAGTCGGCATTGAGGAGAGCGGTTAGTTTACTGGGGTTCAAGCAAGACAGCCTTGCTTTGTGTCCACTATGATATATGGGATAACCATCACACCATTCTAATCCGCCCTACTCAGGAATGGATTGAATGATGATGGGCACTTAAAGATAACGTTAACATAAGCAATTTTAGTTTTTAGATTTAAGAATAAAGCCTTTCATAGATTATACTCTATTTCGGAGTATAAGTCAAATTATTTTGTCGGTGTGTAAAGTTTTGACGAGAGTTGGCCATCTTTATTGTAGGGCGGGTCTCCAGTGAATCATGCAGAATACCACATGCAGAATACCACATGGGGAATGCCTAAAGAAGCATGCGCTTGTAGCATGCTCCATGATTCATACCATTGATTTAGTTTTATTCCGTTCTACCCATAGGTATCAATTTAAGAAAAGATGTACCAGTTTTTGGATGAATTAGGCAGCTCGTATGTCTACCTTGTTTAATTGTCTGAACCAGGGTTATCAAGATAATCGGATTTTCAGGATTATGTTTGTGTTGTGCGGATACTCTCAATCCTGTCCATCTCAAAATTCTGCTAATTCAGGCTTGGGTTACATATAGATTTTGTATTTTTATAATTGATTTTTAATGTAAAATGGCTTATTATAACTTGTGAGCGTGAGTTCGGTGTAAGCAATTGTGGGAAATCAGCAGAATACGCCAAATCAAGAAATCAACGGTATGAATGCCATTGGGCGAATACGCCAAATCAACGGTATGAATGCGCGTATGGCATTCCCCGTATGGTATTCGCCATGATTCCGGTGTGGTCTTCTGCATTGGTTAGAAACCGCATCTACCGCGGTTATGTGAATAGATTTCAAAGCATTAAGAACTTCATATCTCTTACGTCGAACTCACGTTACACTATGAAGCACACAAATTAAGTTTAATCATAACCATATTAAGGAGTTTAATTTCTATGGAAACAACATCTCGCAAACCAATTATAATGCTGCTTGCAGCCATGCTATTTGTAGTTGCAGTACCATCTGTAAGCAACGCACAAGCATTACAAAGCGATGAATTTGATGGCAGCGGTCAGAACCTCAAATCGTTTTGGGAAGTTCAGAATACGTTTTGGCACGTTCAGGAGGGAAATGAAGGTTCTTACACGCTGAGCAATGGCAACCTTGTTGTTGAAGGTGCATTCTATCAGAATCTTTGGGATGGCGATTGGACCAGACGGTTTTATCAGGTTACAGATCAAGAAAAATTTTCTGTTGAAACGTCCCTGGTTTTTGACCATAAGGATGTGTGTGCAGTTGCCGGATTAGCCATAAAATCACCGGCACAGAACGAATGGGTGACGTTGAAACTGTGGGGGCAAAGTGCTGAGGGTGCTTTCCATTATCAACCGAACACAGCGGTCCTGCAATTTCAGCAGCGTGAACGGCATTTTCTTGATGCGTTCGGTTACAATCCAGCAGGAGGAAATATTCCGATTGCATTACGTCTTGATCGGGATGGGGACACCTACACGGCGTGGTATAAACCTGAGGCACAAGGGGAGTGGGTTTTTACAGGAGAGACAACTGTCGCGCTTCAAGGACCGTTGGAAGTCGGTATTTTCACTGGCATCTGTCAAGACGAAGCACCGGGCAGTTTAACCGTTACTTTTAACAATTTCCGCGTAACGACAGATGCGACAGAACTTGCGCGCCGAGTACAAGTGGGTCCGAAAATAGAAGGTCCTTGGTTATGGACAATTGTACCCACAAGTGACAAAGATGGCGTACGAAGTGGCATAGATTTTTTAGCAGAAGCAAGCAATGGTAGGGTTACAGAAACTGCTATTGCCACCGAAGGTGCGCGCGCTGGTGACATTGTTGGGTTCAAGAGGTGGACCTCCGGTAAGATTGCGCCGACGGGCTGGAATAACATGAATGATCTGGTAAACGCGATCGGTCTTGGGACCGGCGATGTCGATAATCATGTTGCTTACGGGGTCATCGCTTTAGAGTCGCCATCCGAACAAGTAACAACAATGTTCGTCGGAACTGATGATACGGTCAAGGTCTGGCTTAACGGCACTTTGGTGCATAGTAATCCTATTGGGGGTGGTGCTGCTGGTTACCAAGAATCTTTTCCTATCACCTTGAGACCAGGTAAGAATATCTTGTTAGTTGCTGTTTATGAGAGCTGGGGCGGTTGGTCTGGATTTTTCGGGTTTGAAAAAGGGACGACCTATACGGTGCTTCCACCAGCGGATTCAGTTGTGACAAGACCAACTATAGGTCCTTCACCATCTCACTCACAGATCTATGTGGACGCTGTCAACGGTGTAAATGCTGTTTCTGGCAGAGGTTCTGCTGATAAACCGTATAAAACAATTACCTTCGCGCTTTTGATCAGCGAAAGAACGAATCTACCGGATCCCTGGCAGGTGCATATCCGTCCTGGTATATACGAAGCGGATCCGTTGAAACCTCAACTGGAACGCGAAGTCTTCCCTATCAAACTACGTAACAATATGATTTTGTCTGGAACAGCAGATCCGACAAAGTGCATTATTGATGCAAAGCAGGTTGCCGACTCAACTGTGCCGATACTGAATGGTTTGAACGTAGGCGGGGTCACTATCCAAAATTTAACTATACAAAACATGAACCGTACAGAATCTGCTGGTGGCATTGATCTGTGGGATCACACCAACACGGTTACGAAACCCAACAATATTTTATCTTGTGTTATCCATAATAATACGCAACACGGTATTATCACGAATATGCCGCTGGTGCTTGCGAACAACACGATCAGTAACAATAGACGCAACGGTGTCTGGTCGAATACGAGCGTCTCTGCTACGCACAACACCTTCAGTGGTAACGTCGTAATGGGCGTAGAAGATTATCGTATAGACGAGGGTGCGCTCCATATTGATGGTGATTCATCCAGCGATATTTTTGGAAACACCTTTCAGAATATTGAATCTGACAAAGAACATGTTTATATTAAAGGTGTGTTTGTTACAGGCACATTGACAGGTAAGGTTAGCAACAATATCTTTACGGGGGCAGGTCACGGGATCTATATCCGTGAATTTAGGGGTGACTTTACCAACAATATCTGTTCTAATCGCCGGGGCGGGATGATTGTTGTGGATAATTTCACTGGCAACTTTAGCCACAATAATTTATCTGGTATCAATCGGTGGTACGGGGCCGAGGGGTTGACAGTCGGTCGTCTCGGTCAGAATCGCTGGAAATTCAATGGCAATATCACACACAATACTTTTACTGATAATTCGGGTGGGTTCGCTATTTATGGCATTGTCAATGGGAATATAGCCTACAATAAATTCATTGGTAATTCTAGGGGTACGTATGATTCTGGTAGTTCTTTTGAGGGTGCTGGTGGATTTACCATTGTCAGTTTATCTGGTAGTATTAAGCACAATCTATTTATTGATAATTCTTTCTTTGGAAGGGGTGTTCATACACCAGGTGTTGGTGGATTTATGATAAAAGAGAACGCCACCGATACGATTGAAGTGAGCAACAATGTTTTCATCAATAATATAGGGCAGAAGGATAAATGGACTGATACGATTGGTAATGTGGGCGATGCAGTTATCACACGTCAGGCCACACATTTCTTCAACAATCTTTTTTTAACAGCATCTGATAAACTTGTCACAGACACGTCGGATACGAGTGCTGTTGTGTCGGAGGGTGGCACTGTCTGGGTGAATTCACCAGGGTGCCGTTTTCACAACAATATCTTCTCTGGTGGGCATACCGCCATCTTCATAGAGGGAAACCACGATCTTCCTATCACACATAATCTTTTTCACAACAACATTCTAAACACATTTGTGAATCAAGCTGGGAATGCGTACGGAACTGAATTAGAGATTTGGGAACTCTTCGCTGCGAATGCTCATGATAACATTGTCGCGAAAACGGTGCTGATAGACCTTGAAGATCAGAACTATCGTCTGGAGAATCCCGATATTGTGATAGATGCTGGCACAAATGAATTCGCACCCGCAGATGATTATAGTGGCAATGCCAGACCTGTCGGTGAAACCGTTGATATTGGGCCCTACGAATATCCGCAGGAGGCCGAAAGTGTTACCGTAGCTGAGGCACCCGCTTGGGATGTGAATGAAGATGGTCAAGTGAATATCCTGGATCTGGTGCTGATAGCACGCTTCTTCGGACAAAGTGATTTTCGTGCGAACCCGCGTGTGGATGTCAACGGTGATGGTGTTATCAATATTTTGGATCTCGTCGTAGTTGCAAGTCACTTTGGGGAATTTACAGGTGTTTCTGCACCTGCCGGTGTTTTCATGTCCGAGAATATAGACGTTGACGCAGTTCAATCATGGATAGCACTTGCACAAGTTGCAGATGACGGTTCTGCTGTCTTCCGCGAAGGGATTGCTAACCTCAAACGGTTACAGGCAGTAAGCACGCCGCAAAAAACAGCACTCCTCGCGAACTACCCAAACCCGTTTAACCCAGAGACGTGGATCCCGTATCAATTAGCAAAACCTGCAGATGTGACATTACACATCTACGCTGCGGATGGGAAGTTAGTGAGAACACTTGCATTCGGGTATCAAGGTGCTGGTAAGTATCATCATCGTAGTCGTGCTGCACATTGGGATGGTAAAAACGAAATGGGTGAATCTGTGGCAAGTGGCGTGTATTTTTACACACTCACCGCAGGTGATTTCACTGCCACGCGCAAAATGTTAATTCTGAAGTAACGTCTCAACTGTCTACTTAAGGATTTCTCATTGTCTGAATCTCGGATTTTCGCGGATGGGGGTTAGCAAGATAAGTTCCTTTTCAAGAGATTTAGGCGAACTCTGAATAGGAGTTTGGGAGTCCCAAACTCAATAATCCGCGTTCTCCGTGTCATCTGCGAAAATCCGAGATTCAGACAGGAAAAATGGTAAACGCCTCGGGCAACGCA
>JAPPMR010000304.1 GCA_028818995.1 Candidatus Poribacteria bacterium
AAGGCACTATCTCCGACATCCGCGAACTGATTGATGAACACCCGCATAAGGTCTTCCTGAATGCCGACGAACCGCGCCGTTTAGCACAAGTCTGTCTCCCGTTTGAGGATATTCTCAGCGTTACTTTCGGAGATGGTACGGGTGATGTTATCATTGAAACAGCAAAACCAGATTCTTTTTACGCCCGCCTTCCCCAAATTCTCATTGAAAACGAATTGAACGTCTCCCAACTCTACTCACCCGATGATAATCTCTCTGCGGTGTTTAAGTATTTAGTCGGATAGATTATTCCTCCTTGCCGAAGTATCTACATCTTCCAAAGAATTATGTAACCATTTCGCACCCAACCCGCGTCATTATATATTGATAGAAGATTAAGCAATCTACCATTTCTTTTGAGGTGTCTGATGAAATCTAACGATGTTGAACTGATACACCGCATCCTCGCAGGTGATGAAACCGCCTTCGTAGATTTGGTGAACAAATATCAAAAGCAGGTGCATGCACTCGCTTGGCGCAAAATAGGCGATTTCCACATTGCTGAGGAAATTACACAGGACACCTTCCTCAAAGTTTATCAGAAACTGTCAACCTTGAAAAATCCAAATCAGTTCTCTGGTTGGCTCTATGTAATCGCAACTCGCCAATGTCTCTCATGGCTTCGTAAGAAACGGATTGAAACTGAATCGTTAGAAGACACTGACACCGAGTGGATAGATGAGACAGCATATTCCCGATATGTCGCTGAGGAACATGCGAAGGCTACGACAGAGGCACAACGCGAGGTGGTGAAAAAGCTTCTTGCAAAACTGAAAGAGAGTGAACGCACGGTGATGACACTTCATTATTTAGGTGAAATGACGGTTGAAGAGATTAGTAGATTTTTAGGTGTATCTACGAGTGCTATCAAGATTCGTCTTCATCGTGCACGGCAACGTCTGAAAAAGGAGGAACCAATGATTAGAGAGGCACTTAGCAACTTCCAACTATCCCCAAACCTTACCGAGAACATCATGCAAAAGGTCGAACATATAAAACCCGCTGCACCATCAGGGAGTAAACCGTTAGCACCGTGGGCAATAGGCGCGGCAAGTATTGCTTTAATTGTGTTGATGCTCGGAATAGGTAACCAACACTTAGCCCGTTTCCAACAACCCTATAGTCTGGACTCCCAGTCTGAAATAGCGGTGGAACTCATTGATGCACCTGTTGTGATGAATCTTGAGGCAACACCAGATATCCGAAATCAGTTAGGAGTTCGTTCTGAAAATTCGGGCAGAAATGATGGAACCGGTCAGGAATCTAATCAGGTTATATCTGATGACGGAGACTATACGCAGTGGGGATTACCTAAAGAGGCAAAAGCACGGCTCAACAAAGGACGTATAAATAATATAAGTTATTCACCAGACGAAACTCAAATTGCTGTAGCAAGTGCTACTGGCGTTTGGCTCTATGATGCTCGCACCGGAATTGAACTGACACTACTTACCGACCATGTGTCAAGCAGTGATCACTTAGCGTTCTCACCGGATGGTAAAACCCTGGCAACTGGAATGCGTGAGAAAATCTTGTTGTGGGATATATCCTCCAGCAAACTTTTAAAATCCTTCAAAGGAAATGACGGTCGGTTAGAGTCACTAAGTTTCTTTGAAGACGGCAAGACCCTCTTGTGTGTATATCATGATGGCACAGCTTGTTTATGGGATGTCACCACAGATGCCAAAAAAGAATTGCGTGCGGCATCTTCACGCGGCCTTGGTAATGTCCTGAGATCCTTTCTTGGGCATTACCTTTTTACTGCTGACTTACACCTTGATATAAAGAACGGCAAGGGTATGTGGGCACTTGGATACGATAATGGTAAAATTCGGGTGGACGATGTAACTACAGGACGGCATCTGAAAACACTTGAAGTTGGTGATGAACCTATTGAGAGGTTGGTGTTTTCACCAAATGGAAATCTTCTTGTCGCTCAGCCTCTTAATGGACCGCTCCATTTTTGGAATTCTACAACTGGAGAATCCGTGAAGATTTTGGAAAATCCGAGGCTTGACAGTATACTTTCGTTCTCTAAAGATAGTAAAACCCTGATTTGTCAGGCATGGACAAGGGAAATAAAGTTATGGGATGTTGCGACTAAGACATTTCACACCACGCTTGGAGAGAAATTAGACACCTCAAGAAATGTGTTTGCATTTTCACCAAATTTTGATACTATCACAGGGGCAAATCAAGACGGAATTATAAAGACTTGGGATATTAACACTGGTAATGAAATGTCTTCTTTTTCAACAGGACATACGGACGGATCTGGTCAATTAGTATTTTCACCTGATAGCAGTACTTTAGTAAGCAGTAATGGTAGTGCAATTTTGTTGTGGGATACACACAACTTTATTAGAACTTCTAAACCCGTAGACTCTAGTACGAGGATAGGGAAACTTGTATTTTCATCGGATGGCAGAAGAGTGATTAGTGCAGGAGGATTCAGTTTTAAGAAACAGGTCCGCAAAACTTCTACCACGGAAAGTGTACTCGGTTCGTTGAGTATATGGGATACACGCAACTGGAATAAACTTTCTGACTTTCCTGTTGAAGCACACACGATCCTTCCAGGACACATATCTACACATACTTCAATGACATCATTGGGCGGACCAACTGTATTTTCTCAAAACGGTTATATGTTTGCTAAGGTTACAAACGAAGAACCTGATAGAAGAGATCCGACACAGAAGCGAATTAAAGATGATGACGATATAGAACGAGCTAAACATGACAACCGTTTTTCCATACTTTTATGGGAAGTTCCTGATGGGAAGTTGCATTTCATTCTCAAAGGACATACAGATAATATTAACGCGCTGGCGTTCACACCCAATGGTCATATGCTTGCAAGTGGAAGTGACGACGGCACAATTCGACTCTGGGATGCAAGTACTGGGACCGAGATGTTAAGTCTTTCTTCGGACAATACCCAGGCATTGGTATTTTCTATGGATCGTAAAATCCTTGCCAGTGGTAGTGAGGATGGAACAATTCGTCTATGGGACGTTGCTAAGGGTAAGCAACTGAGTTTTCTTAAAGGGCAAAAATGGTCCTGTAACGTTTTGGCGTTTTCCATTGATAGCAAAATGCTTGCAAGTGGGAGTAGAGATGGGGCAATTCACCTATGGGACATTGCTACAGGCAACAAGTTATCTACTCTTAAAGGACATACCCATTGGGTTAACTCGTTAACATTTTCTTTGGACGGCAAAACTCTCGCGAGTGGTAGTAGTGATGGTACAGTATTTCTCTGGAATCTCCCGATCATAAAATAGGGTGATTCTAATGTTGGGGACATCCCTCATTTTATGGTGTGCAATCTATTAACGCTGCGTCATAAAGTCAATCAAATTGTTCGCTTTTGTATAGAAAAACTTAAGTTTTCTATGATATAATAGTCCTCAAGAGAGTTTTCCCTAAAAATGTTTCGTCAAAATTTTTTAACGCGAATCATTTTAAAGTGGGTGGACATTTGAGCTTGCATTATCCTGTTGTAGGTTCAACTCCTATCATCGGCGGGTGGCCGGGGATAATGCACGTGTTACCCCGTCAAGCAGGTTCGACTCCTGCGTGGGCGGGTGCCAGGGGTAACACGCGTCCTGCGGGGAGACGAAAAACCCCGCACTTCACAAAAGAAAATCCTTATTGTGCTGCAATGTGTTCGCTCCCTTTTATACTCCATATCACATCAAGGAAGTTAACAATGTCGTCTAAAAAGAAAAAAGACAAAAAAACCGCAAACGAAAATATCAGTGGTGGCGCAGGGGCTTATACTCCGACGCGTATAGAATGGCTCTGTGTAGAACTCAATAGCTTAAGTTTTTTCGATTGGCGGACTGAAGACGTTGCATTACATGCAATGTTTGTTCCCAAAACCGGGGATCCTGATACGGTGTTGGTAAAGTTTACATTCACCGATAACGTAGATGCGGATTCTAAAAACGCCCTTATTCGCATGGCGGAGGATGTGATAAAACACTACGCGTGCACTCGTGGTTGGGATACGTGGCTTAAAATGGAAGTAAAGATTGAAATGCATGAAGAATAATCCACATCTGACATTACGGAAGAGAAGATTTGACGAAAGCCAGATCGCGATTGAAACCTTTAGGGCATACATTCTTTTCTCGTCAAAAAGTGATTGTTTTAGTGCAGATCATCTATCCTATTCATAGAAGGAGTTATCTAAATAATGGAATCAAACGATGAGAATGTTGATGTAACATACACTGAGTATCGCTCTAAAACCCTACAAACGAAAGTTGACAATAAGCATCTCGTTGTTGTCAAAGTTACCTCTCCCTATCAAGAAAACGCTAAACGCCCCTTCTCAAAAAGTAAAGATGAGACAACTCAATTTAGAGAGACGATACAAAAATGTATGGAACAGTTGTTAGTCGAGCTCGGTGATGTTAAGATTGTTGAGAATGATATTCAAAACGCATGGTCATATTTTATACAGATAGTATTCAAAATATTCTATCGACCACGCGAAAATGGAACAGATCTAACCTTTGCAAAAATAGGTGTATGCTTTTACTCTCAAGATCATGCTGGGGTTGCTGGTTTCTATAAGCCGGTTACCGAACCAACCTTGGATCAACTCGACGTGTTCTGTAAGAATGTAGTGATAGATTTTTACAGGCAGTTCCTTCAACCACAACGCGAGAACGAACAACACAGTTTGGAAGCCAAAAAACCTATACCACTCCCAGTTCCTTGAACATCAACGGAAGAACGAGACACATTAGAGTTATTTGAGACAATGTGGTAAACACTTTTGAGTGGAATTTAGGATGGTACAATCCTTCTGTGTAACCTCACATCCTCAATTAACACTAACCAACATCTTCGTTAGGTTGTCCTAACTCCACTAACGCTCTGATATCCGGTGCATCAGTTGCCAACGCCGCAAAACTACCCTCACAGATAGCACGCCGAATCCCACGCATAAGACTAACATAAAAATGCAGGTTATGCAACGTGTGCAGCTGCGAACCGAGTATCTCATTTTCAATATGTAGGTGTCGCAGATACGCCCGTGTAAAATTTTGACAGGTATAGCAACTGCACGCGGGATCTAAAGGACGAAAATCACGCGTGTATTTTGCGTTTTTAATTCGGACAATACCTTCAGATGTAAATAGCGACCCATTGCGTGCATTCCGAGTCGGCATTACACAATCAAACATATCAATACCACAACGGACACCATACACCAAATCTTCAGGCGTGCCGACACCCATCAAATAGCGCGGTTTATCTTCCGGTAGGAGAGGCGCGGTATATGCTAACATCTCGGACATCAAATCCTTCTCTTCACCAACGCTCAATCCACCGATAGCATATCCCGGAAAATCAAGCGATACCGTGCCTTCCACACTTGCTTGGCGGAGGTCACGCTCCATACCACCCTGCACAATTCCAAATAACAACTGATGCGGGTTCTGATGTGCTTCTTTGCTCCGTGCCGCCCAACGCAATGTCATCTCCATTGAATTCTTAAGATACTCATATTCGTTCGGTAGGGCAGGGCATTCATCAAATACCATAATAATATCCGCGCCAAGTGCATTCTGAATTTCAATGGATCGTTCAGGACTAATAAACCGTTCCGTACCATCTATCGGGGAACGGAAGGAAACACCCTCCTCTGTAATTGTCCGCAGTGGGCCGAGACTAAAAACCTGAAACCCACCACTATCGGTTAATATAGGTTTATCCCACCCCATAAACGCATGCAAACCGCCTGCTTCTTGAACAATTTCATGTCCGGGACGTAGATAAAGATGGTAGGTATTTGCAAGGATAATTTCTGCCTGAATCTGTTCGGATAGGGTTTGCGGCGTACATGCCTTCACGGTACCACGAGTGCCTACAGGCATAAAAATCGGGGTATTCACAACCCCATGTGAAGTGTGCAGTTTGCCAACACGTGCTTCAGTTTCTTTGTCTTTATGAACGAGAGTATAGGATTTTTGACTTGCTTCCATTTTCGGCATTTTATCACACCCCTATCCAATAATCAAGGCTAATGATAGAATCTGATCCATCTTTGTTGTTGATATTCAACCCTAAATTTGCTAAAATTACCCAAAATTCTTGCGAGGATACAAATTAATGGAATGTATCTTTTGTGCGATTGCTAAGGGCAAAATTCCCTCTGCAAAAGTGTATGAAAATGAACACGTCTTCGCTTTTATGGACATTGCCCCAGCAAACCCGGGACATTTAGTAGTTATACCAAAACAACACTATCGGAATATCTTTGATATACCCGCAGAAGTAGCCAGTAAAATTATGAAAGCCGTGGTGCCACTCGCTGCAGCGATCCGTGAGGCGTTAAATCCTGATGGTCTCAACCTGATCCAGAATAATGAAGCAGCAGGATTTCAGACTGTTTTCCATTTTCATCTGCATCTCATTCCACGGTGGGAAGGTGATCCATTGCAGCCACTTTGGCAACCGAGGAGTGAAGGAAACATTGAAGAAATTAGGAACATTGCGGGTAAAATTAAAGAGGCTTTGTAGAACTAAACCCAATAACCCAATTTTGAGAGAGAAATTTTATGAATGTTTTAATTACTTCGGCAGCTGCTGAATTAGCGCGCAGATTAGCAACCGCTGCGTCCGAATCGCATACAATCCACCTAACGGAACTTCAACCTATTGAAACCACCAATTTACATGGATGTGAGTTTGTGCAGAGTGCTTTAGGGCACGACGAGTCGACAAATGAATTGGTGAAAGGCATGGATGCGATTGTCCATATCGCTGAAACATCTCCCGAACTTAAGGCAAAATCAGACGAACCTGAGAACTTTGAGATTGATTATCAAACACGTTGCACCTATAACTTGCTAATGGCAGCATCTGAAGAAGGTGTGAAACACTTCATCTATGCCAGCACACTTCGTTTGTTTGAGCAACACGGCGAAGATTGGACCGTTAAGGAAAATTGGAGACCGCGTCCCAGTATTGATGGATTGGTGCTTGCAAAACATCTCGGTGAATTCACATGTCGCGAATTCGCGCGGGAAGGGAAAATCGGTATAACATGTCTCCGTCTTGGTGCTATTGTCACTCTTGAAGAAGCAGCTAAAGCAGAGTTCAATTCCATGTGGCTTGGAATGGATGATGCAGTTGCAGCATTTCAAGGCGCAATTGATGCACCGTCAAGGTGGGGTATTTTCCACGTTCAGTCAGAATTCCCTGGTTCACGTTTTGCTATCGGCAATGCAAAGGGACACCTAAAATTCGACCCACAATTTGTGCCACCGGCACAATAGCAAACATAAGGAGATATGTAATGAAAGTTCTTATTTTAGGTGGTAATGGATATCTCGGCCCCCATGTTGTCAAGGCATTGGAATCCGACTACACCCTACGCGTAACAGACATAAATGAGATAGACACAAAACATGAGTCTATGCATATTGATGTCGGTTCATTAGATCAAGTTTTGCGAGCCACTGAAGGGATGGACACTATTATCAATTGCTCAGTGCTTCGGCAGGACCGACAGTTAGCATTTGATGTTAGCACGCGCGGATGTTATAATATGATGCGCGCTGCAGTTGAACACGGTATCCGCCGTGTTATCAATACCGGTCCGCATTTCACTATACAAGGTGATGATTATACGAGTTGGGATTACGAGATTAACCCAGATGTTCCACCAAAGACAAGCACAGGACTTTATCCGTTAACCAAAGGGCTTGGGCAGGAAATCTGTAAAGTCTTTACCGAGAATTACGATATTTATGTTCTCTGTTATCTATTTCTCAGTTTTCGGGAACTCGACTATGAAGCAGAGGGTGCCGATCTCAACCCATTTTCTGTCAGTTGGCGAGATGCAGGTGAGGCGTTTCGATTAGGACTGGAAATTGATCTGGAAGAACTGCCATCAAAGTGTGAGATTTTCAATATCTTCGCGGACTTACCGCATCAGCAATTCTCAAATGCGAAAACAAAACGGATTTTAGGATTTCAACCGCAGGATAATTTTGAGTGGATGTGGCATAAAAAGAAAAAAGAATAAGACCTTCTACCTACTCGGACAGAACAACTTGCAACCCTCAAGAAGTCTGTGTTAAACTTGTGATATATAACCACAAATAAAGTGATTTGTAATTGTAACACGACCTTTATTAACTTTAACTATACATCTTCGGAGGAACGATGATGTCTACCGTTGATACAGCTACCGAACTAAGAGTTGAACATCTGCTAAACAGCGTTAAACAGTTATCGTCAGTTGAATTGGATGAATTCACCAAGAAATTGGCAGAATGGCAGCAACAGCAAGAGAGCATAGTAGATGAAAACGTCGAGCCTGATGCATCAGATGACGAAGTGTTAGCATTCATTAAAAGAAACTTAAAGTTACCTGAAAAAGAGGATCGACGTTACTGGCAGTTACGCCGTAAACGTGAGATAGAGGACTTGAGTGACTATGAATTCTCTGAATACCAGGATTACATTAAAAAGATGGAGCGCATGGATGTCAAACGCCTTGAAGCACTCGTTATTTTAAAACAACGTTGGGGAAAACCTGTAAACGACATTATGGTAGAATTGGGATTATTAATTGATCACTTTGAGGAACCTTATTTATCAGAGGATGACCCTCGAGAATGCCATACTGAAATCAAGGTAAAATAAAGTAAACAGGATGGTTTCTGCTCGTATTCCCCAACGCGTCGCAGGCGTGTGCAAGCACGTGCTAAAGAACTTTGTAAATACTGCCGCACATCTGATAGTTATGCAAGTTCACCTTTCCATTGTGAACATAAATTACCACAGTTTGTCAATAGGAGATAACTACTTTTTTGCCCATTTCCCTAAACTAAATATTGCCGAACTCCTATAGGATTTTGGCGGCATATCTATATCATGTTGTTGTATGTCTAAAGAGAAATCTTGATCAATATCTGATTTAGATGTGAAATTTGAAAGATCTATCAATTTATCGCAATCTCTATCATAGGACTTATTCGAACCAATAAATAATTTAAAATAGAATGGAGTAAAAGCTATTATATTTTGGTATTCTCCTTTACTAATAACACTTACTACATCTTTTATATTGATTACCATAGTATTATAGTTTTCCTGATCAACACCAGGATTATATTCATTGTCAAAAACTATAGCTTGATCAGGGTGTAAAATCAAATCTGATTTAGTATAAAACCCCATATAAATTCTCGTAACTTTATTAATATGGATAATTCGGTTAGGTACTAAAGTATATTTAGCAGTATATTTACATGCCCCTTTATTTGATAATAAACGGTAGAATTCAGGGATAAGGTTATGATCCTTTAGTTCGTCATTCTGAACAATAAACATGTAGAGCAATTGCTTATTAACATCCTCCAAGTTAATTTTTATTGAAAGAGTCCTTTTGTGCATACC
>JAPPMR010000519.1 GCA_028818995.1 Candidatus Poribacteria bacterium
TTCCCACACATTTTCGGGGAGTGACTCGTTTGCGATTTCATGTTCGTCTAGTGTAAAGACCGAGGGATATGACCGATTGACGACTCGGTCTACGATACTCGGTCTATCCACCTCACAAACCTTTTCTTCCGCAGGGATGCCTGTTGCCACGCATAGCAAAAATACTATCAGAAAGCGTTTCATTTCGTTCTCCTAATGGTGTCAGAGTCAATATTACGCCTGAGGTTATTTTGATAGCCCTGCACTCGCAGAGACTTCGGATTTTCCGCCTGGCATCCCTATAAGAAGGTCGCTGCCGGAACGACAGACTTCTGCTCCTAATACTTTTAAGCAAACTTCCACTGGAAGCTTGCGTTCTTCCTGAAAGGTTAGCATTCGCTCGGCACCTTTGGGGGTATAGATAACACCCCAGTGCCTTCCGACTCCATCTTTATACCAGCCTGGCACTTCATGAGGGGTCTTCGGAAGGTCTTTGAGTACTTCTGCCCTCGAAGTACCAGCGAGTTGCACTATATCTGGGCGATATGGTGTTAACAACGCTAAATAGTTGAGGGTATCATTCCATGGATAACGGAAGCACCAATCGTCTTCAAAAACACATGTCACTGCAGACCCGTTGGCGATCTCACGCAACATACGAAGTTGACTCCAGTTGCAGCCTGCAAACGCGGTGGTTTGATACACGCCTCTGTAAGGGGGGGGCTGAAAACCATCTTCATTTATCGCTTGGGAGATACTCTTGAAATCCGTAAAATCTCTATGATCTCGTGCTACAAATCGATGGATAATATCTGGAGGCACCCCCTTCTGCGAGAACTGATTTTCTATCCACTCACGACGATCCGAGCGCCGTTCTAAATTGACGTACATTATTTTTTCTATCATATTCTTTCTCCTTGATAAAGGGTCAGGATACGTTCTATAATTCCACTCGTCCTTTCGGACATCCCACTCTCCAGCACCTCGTATGTGAATCCATATTTATCCTGGATCGGCAGAAAATTCTTATCCGCTGTTCGGTCTGCACCACAAAAAACGAAGGTTGGCTGCTCCTTTTGGACAATCCTTTCGAGACCTTCTCGGACGGCTTCATCCGTTTCGCCCGGAATTATAACTGTCCGGTCTATATACCTATTCGCCTTGAGGATTGCTAAGCGATGTTCTAAGGGTATAATCGGGCGGCAGCTGCCTTTGACAGCCCGTATGTGTTCATCTGTAGAAACTGCACACGTGAGCCAATCGCACTGCTGACGTGCCGCATGAATAAAAGAGACATGTCCAACATGGTATAAGTCGAAAGATCCACTAATAAGACCTTTTTTCATGACGGTTTTATCTCCGAAAAGAGTTTGCCGAGGTGCCCTTGTAGTTTCGGGATGCCCTGCACATCACTACCGAGGAATTCTATAGGATACTCCACAAGCAACGGGTCTGCCATGCTAAAAACACCTTCGGGTTCCCACCCGGATACATCTTCAAGTGTGGCCAGAAATGCTTTCGGTGTCCGTATACCGAGCGATATTTGATGCAAGAGTCTCTTTAGTATCAGGTCCGCCCCTTCCGGTGAGAAATACCCCGCCTTCAGATTCAGCCGTGTTGTGCCGACAACGACTTCTTCAAAGACACTGCGTTGAACGGAGGGTAGCCCTTCCGATCGGGTGCTCAGCAATAAGCACTTGAAGGACACTTTTTTTCCCGCACAGTGGTTTGTAATCACTGGGGCGTTATAGATTTCCCTGATAAGTTTATTGTTTGCTATAAAGTGTGAGTGTACGATCCCGTGCATGTCGTCTTGGATAAAGAATTCGTTTTCGTCTTTTTTCGAGTTTGAGAGTTCCCGGAAATACCGACACAATGACCACGCATACGCGATAGGTGCAAACCCCATACCTGTCTCATCTGATTCAAAACCATAGAGTGCTTCAAACCCCGGGAACCCATCACCGACCGCATCCCGAATAAGGTCATCGACAGTTGTGTAATCCGCAGCGTCCATCGCATCAATGAAGCGAACATGTGCGACATTGAACCCGCTCCACATCATGGAACTAATCGCGACGTTCCGACGATCAGTACGTCGAGGGAGCGACAGAATTGCGGATTCAGGATTGATCCAAAGTTCGTTGGTTTCCATAAATATCCTCCATCGACTGCTCTTTGAACTCAATATACGTGTTATTTTCATTTCTTTCGTGCGGATGAATATCAGATTCTATGCCTACGATGTAAACGATGTCTGCAAAGTTTTTATCGGATGTCCAAAGTCCAGGTAAATCTCGGTATCTGTCAATAAAAAATTCTAATTCGAGCAGCGGTGTATCTTGCCTGTAGATATCGAGTATCGTTTTCGCGCCCCGCTTCGTGAGCATCAGTGCCTGATTCGCTTTAATGCCGTGCGTGCCTTTCCAAAATGGGAGTGTCGGGTGCTTTGGGAGCCCGTGAAGTTTCTCTTTCTCCTTTTCTCGAGTATGAAACGCAATCATTTCCGCATCGGACGGCACTTCGGTTGAGATAAGTTCTTGATAAGTCCTTTCTCTGTTGAGTACTATATCGTCTTCCCAGAGCATGAAGTACGCATCCGATGGGTGTTTTTCGATCTCTATGAGCATCAGAAGTTTCGAGATCATATTGCCAACGAGACCTTTACCCTCCACACTGCTCAGCCGATTCATGAACCCTTTCCGATAATCCAACCCGTTCTGTAGGAAGATGTCTTTTACATTAAGCAACATCGCACCAATATGTGGGTATTCGGACGCATCGAACGCTTGGAAAACAGTCAACTTGGAGAAGTCGAACCCTGCATGCCACTGGCAGCCGAGCCATGTATACAAACGCTCTGGACGACGTTTCAAATTGAGGACGTAGTGTTCTTGAATCTCCATGAAGCTCTCCTAAAGACGGACGAACTTAAGCTCTCTTGTTAGAAATTTCTGTTCTTTTTTATCGAAGTTTGTGGGCATGCTGAGTGTGTTCCTATACCCTTGTGCGATTATCATAGGAACCACTTCTTCGTGCCGCTCAAAATGGGTTTCAACAGCAATAAATGAGGGTTTCAAATCCCACGAGTACGATTTAAACATAGACAGCTCAAAACCTTCTATATCCACAGCAAGTACATCAATTTTAGGGAGTTCAAGTGCTTTGATTAAAAAATCAAGCGACATACTGGGTACATAACAATTGTTTTGACGCTGTTCGTAGGGAACCCAAAAAGTATTATGATGTTTCAACGACACGGGCCGCCCCTCATTGATAAAGGCAAGTATCCAATTTGCATTTGGACTGCACTCGTGATATTCCTCTACCATTTTCGCAATACTACATGGATCGGCATCAATGCCATAGTACTGCCACGTGTCAAATTCTAATGTTTTGGGTATATCTACTGGCTGTTCTGACGCGACGCTATATTTGGGATCTACGAGATACAGGTATTCTGCGGTTCTCAGTAAACCCATTTGGACACATATCCCTGTCGACCTTCTTTGTGGATCCATTACCGATGCGCTCCTTTCCATGCATGACCTTCATTCGCGTGTGTGTAGTATTTTAGCACATCTTCATAAAGTTGTGGTTCAATACTCCGTTCCAAAGTATAGAACGGTGAGGGTGTCTCCGGTAAGTTCGGCTCTATAAAATCCATACTCTTCGGTTTTTTGTAAATATCTGGTCGATCCCTGTAGTATCGATACCAGTAAAGGACTAAAAAGGATTCGGAATGATGATTACAATCTTTATCCTTAACAAAATTGTAGAAGTCTTCAAATTCTTTTGATTTCAGATGCGTCCGCGGCATCCCCATCCACCTGTCATTGACAAGCATATTGTAAGGATTCGCCATCATATCGTTTTTGAAAAAGTCGTAGGAGTCATAGCCGAAAAATTTAGGAGTTTCAACGTAAAACTTTGCTGGGTCTGTACCGCGTGGACACCTGAAACTATATTCTGGGTTCTGCGCAGGATAATCTATGAGCGTAACATGATCTGGATGGGATTCCCAATGCGTTAGGAGATTTTGACAGAGTGGGAAAGGGGCATTAAAGAAAACCTGTGTATTCAACTTGAGGTAATACGCGTACGCTGTCTGATCAGATAGATGCTTCAGCATCGCTATCATCGGCATGTACCATCTCCATGTTTCTAACCCGGACACAGAAATGATACGATCCTCAGGAAACTCGCACAACTGTCGATAGGGTTCAAGAAGCGGACGGACTTCTTCATCTACAAGAATATAAAACCCCGTCTGTGTTTTAATAAGATCGGTATATGTCGCTAATTCATAAGCTAACCAGAATGTGCGTTTGATGAATCCTTGTAAAGCCAGATGCCGACTTCTCCGAAAGTCGCCATTGACAAAAAAGAGCGGCACACAACAGGCCATCTTCGATGCATCAACATCATAGTCAAACAGAGATGCTAACGAATGCTTTAAACACGGCATCTCTAAAAATAGCCATTCACGCATGTTTGGAGGGTAACCTTTTATCTTCAGCGTCGTGGTTGTATTCGGTTGATGCCATTGAATTTCCATTTCATATCTCCCTTACTTATCAAATTCAGCCCAACTTTTGGACACAAAATCCTCATAAAATTCATCTGTATAAGTGCCTGATATTTTCTGTTTCTTTATCTTACTGAAATCTACCTGTTCCAACGAATTACCCAAATAATCGCTTACCCGTCTCATTGTGTTTAGCCAGGAATCGCTATCTCTCAAATCCGCCTCGTAGATCAAGCGCAGCGGATGTATCTCATGAGTATCAAAAAACTCGAAAGCCAACGCTTGCTCAATAACCAATCTTCTCAGGAAACCGTTAACGTTGTGCGGGTCAATTCCCGCCATATCTTCAGCCTTTTCTTCAACAACCTTGTTAGAAAACGGCGCGCCTCCATCTATCTTGAGTTTCGTAAGTGATATGGCTTGACGAATTTTGTTTCCACGTATCAAATGAACGAATTTTGTGTTCGGATGACGCTCCAAGTATGGTTCAAAAAAAGACTGATTATAATTTGATTGACAGTGTGATTCAATATGTGAAAAAAAGCGATAATGCGTGCAGTGATTTAATGCCATCAAGTCTCTATAAGTCGGATTCTGTTTTAAAAAGTCCCATGTATTGGTGAGAGAAAACCCTGGGAAGCAGAGATTGATTAAATCTTCAAATAGATGTGTTCCACTGCGTTCTTCAGAGATAAGAAACAACTTCATATCATCTGTTCCCTTCATTCAAGCAGTAAGTGTTCCATTTCAAAAGTATCACGTTATCCAAACCGTCAGTAGGTGGCACTGTTAATGTGAGTAAAGATTTGTCATTTATTTCCTCTAAACGACGATTAATGGCTCCCGGGTTATTCTCAACATCCTCACATATCATAATACCATTCGGTGCGCAAAATCGTTGATATTTTTTGAAAAAGTAAATTTGATCTTCATATTTATGTGTGCCATCATCTATAAGCAGGTGAAAGGTGCCGTGCATTGAGACTTCAAGCAATGTTTCTTCTCTATAAGCATCCGCTTTGATAAAGAATCCCTTTTCCGGCAAAGGTGACTGCAAGTCTTTTATATCAATGCCTACATATTTTTCCACAAAAGGCATCTGGCAGAAAGCATGACCACTGCCGACACAAAAATCAGAAACTCCAATTTCAAGGACTCGAAGGGGGTGGGCACCATTTATATGGTAAAGGGACGCCATTACAAAATCATAGACCGTGCCGTAATAGTGTCTTTGTCCGACCTTATCTGTGTCTGTCTTTCTGAAGTAGTCGGTGGGATTTATTTTCATAGATGCGTTATCTCTTGTAGGATTTCACACCTTTCTATCCATTTTTTTCGTGCTTCACTGCCGACAGATTTGCTTGAATCCAAAAATCCGATGTTTCCTTCGGTAATATCAAACGGATGTTTAGGATACCACTCGACACCCGGCGGCACCAGAATATCATTCTCCTGACCCAGATATTTCAGCCAATAGAGCGCAGTGACAGCTTGGTCGTTCCATGTAATCTCTTTCAGCGTCTCAAGAAGATTCCAAAACTCAGGGGACCCCAAAACTGGACGTTGAAAACCTTGGACCCGCCCTTCAATGTCGGGGATATAGATAGGAGCCTGTGGTGTTCCAAGACGCTTAAAAAATTCGACTGAATAACCGACAGCTGTTGAAACTTGGTCGTAGTATATGTCCTCAGAAAGCGTCTCCGTGAGTGGATACCGGCACACAGCATCTTCATAACTTATCACCCTATCGCTTGAAATACCCCTCCGCGCGCCTTTCCACACATCCGTGAGATTCACAATCGGGGCGTGTTTCCAGCTCTCTTGAATCCGTGAAAAAACCTGATTGGCACGCGCTTTAACAAAATAGACAGCACTGTCAAATACAAGCACTTTGTTGATGTTTTTCTCACGTAGGACTTCACGCATAAACGGAAACTTGATGAGATGTCCGGGGTAGTTCTCTGTACTTTCAGTTGACCAGATAATATGATCCCCTGGAAACTCGCAAGCCTCAAGATACGGGCGAAACTGACCCTTAATTGTTTCCTCCGCAACGATGTAATACGAAATTCCTTGCGCCCGTAGGTCCGTGAAATTAAGCAATTCATACGCCTGCCACATCGCGCGTTTCATGAACCCATGCAGCAAAAATTCTGATGCTGAATCATATTTGCCAATCTGCTTTGAAAAGAAAACAGGGACAATGACAGCAATATCAGAATCGGCATTATACCGAAAAGCATCAGCAACCGATTTTTCTAAAATCGGCATCTCACAGAAACACAGACGCGGTATATCCCATGAGAAGGCAAAATTGAAATTATAGGTGTTCATAAATTCATCTCTATATAAAAATCGACAAACATTGCGATTCTAATGTTGTTAGATAGGTTGTGCGTATACTGATGCACCAACGAATCATGCCAAAAAACAATATCGCCAGCACGCCCCGTAAACTGAACCGGATCTTCGATGAGTGCGTCCTTCCACAGGTCCATCTTGTACATATCCTGACTCTTGTTTTTGAGCACATCCAAGGTCCCATTTTCTATGAGTTCTGACACCCGATGATGGCTTTTGGGGTAAAATGTGAAGCACCCCGCGTTTAGAGAAGAATCTGCAAGAAGCCCCGTAACGCCAATAAAAGGTAAAACACGCGGCCCATCGATATGAAATGGACGCCCTGCGGATCCCGGCAAAACACCAAAGATACCGCGGGTATGTGAGCGTTGAATAGGAAACGGTGCTAAGGCACCAACAGCTTCTATGATACTGGCATTTTCAGCGATAAGTGAACGCCCACACGGCGTATCTTTCAAAGTATGATCTTTCCAGTCATAGTCTTGGTGGTGTATGCCTTCCCGTGTAAAAGCGTTTTGGGAAATCATGCCTCGCCATGTGTTCGGATCCGACCTGTAGAACCCTTCTGGCGCAGATTTCCAATAATGATCAAGGCATTGCGCTATCAACGCCTTGTCAAGAACATTGCGTTGGATAAGATACCCGTTTTCGTTAAAGAATTGTATCTCTTTTTGTGTGATTTTCACAGTATTCCCGCCAATTGTGCTTTGGTTGTATCCAGAATATGAGCCAGTGCATAATTTTCAGGCATCTGGTCGTCTTGCCGTACTGGAAGTTCCTTGTAGTGTTGTTTTACATAACTCGGTATATGTACGAACCCGGGATCGGCTATGTTGAAAATACCGCTCACTTTGTGCTGGTTTACATGTCCTATCGCTTGGTAAAGTGTGGACATTCCCAGCAGACTCGTATAGCAGTCTTCCACCCACATGCATTCCCGAATACGGTTGAGATAATCCCACTTATGATATCCAGCTCCAACAACCGATGGTATCCTGAAAACGATTACATCCATATCTTTGACGGCAACTTCCATCTGTATCTTACTCTGGACATACGGATTGTCGATTTTAGAGAGCTCCGCGTGTTCAGGCTTCGGCGTAGAATTCGGTTTTGCATAGACCGCTCCAGTCGAGAAAAGCAGGCATTGACTCTTATAATTTAATGCAGTCTCTGCAACCTCACGAGCGAAATCTACATTGGCAGCCAAGGTAGCATCCCAGCCTGCCGCATTGCATTTTTTCTGACCTACAATGCCTGCCGCATTGACAACGAGGGATGGAGATAGCGTCGCTATCAGTGTTCGCCAGTCATCTGTGTGAGAAACAAGTTTCCGAGCTTTTCCTGTCATAAATGCCGCTATACTGCTACCGATAAAGCCTTGTCCAATAATGAGTATCATTTGATACCTTCCCTAATTAACATGCACCAATGTCGTTTGTGATAAACTGAGCATATCTACCTCAAAAGCGTCGCCACCATAGTAAACATCAGGCATTTTATCCCGTTCCCATTTTTCAAAACCTACGCCCGGACCCCACTTTTTGGGATACCCATAATGATAATCAAGATAGTATGCCCATACCGACCATGCCATTTCATCACTGCGACCCAAGGTAGAACGCGCAGCATTTTCAAAGAATTCCACATATTCAGGATAGGTCTCTGTATATTTTTTAACAGGCAATAGAGAGATAGAACTACTCGCTCTCCAAGACCTATTTTCTTCATAAAAAATCTTTTCAATATGAGATTGTGGCATATTTGCCAGCCGTGAAATTTCTTTTCCTATCTCTGATCTCGACATCGAAACGCCCCGAATCTTACCGGCTCGGTAGCGATCAGGAAGCCCTTCTCCCCATCCGCCTCGCATCAATGGATTTTCGAGAGCGGGGTCTAACAACTTTTCAAAGAGTTTTGATTTCAAACAGCCTGTCGGACGGCACAATAGGAAATCGGCATCTATCGACATAACCCGCTCATGTTCAAGCACATACGGCGATACATTCATGAGAATTTTTAAAGCGTTTGTGCCGGGATATTTCCTATCCTTGACGATAGCCGTTTCCGGATCATTCTCACCCAACGCTGTGTCAATATCGCTCGGCAGTGATATGATTTTTATGTTTTCTTGTGGGACTCTCGCTGTTTTGAGATACGCCCCAAACTTTTCGTACGCTATATCCTGAACCAAAAACATAAAATCTACCGCGTCTGTGAAATCCTGCGCGTCCGAATTTCTCAGAAAAGACTGCATCGTCCAAGGTGCAGATCGAAAGTATCTTTCTGCTTGTGCTATATCCCCATTAAAATAAAGCCCAATATATGCAATATTATCTTTGCCACTCGCTTTGGGAATATCTAAGGATTTCTTTACAGGAAATCTATCAAGAGGCAAAGATGCGTCAACCGATCTTAGAGACGCGCCGCCATCGCCGATGCCTCGTCTAAATATGTATTCCCAGCTGTCTTTCGGTATATTTACTAATAATTCAGACATGGTTCTTCTACCCCTTTAAAATGTATAATCAGTTTATCGCAGAATTAAAATCTAACTCCCATGTAAAATCATGACC
>JAPPMR010000336.1 GCA_028818995.1 Candidatus Poribacteria bacterium
TGGTAGTATGTGAATCTGTGCCAACTACAGTATCAGGATAAGCAACCGCTTCTTCTGTCATGACAACCTGAGCAAGATATTCCAGATTCACCTGATGCACAATGCCGATAGATGGTGGAATAATATTGAACTTTTCAAACGCCTGCTGTCCCCATTTCAGAAATTCATAACGTTCTTTATTACGTTCAAACTCTCTGCGGGTGTTAAACTGAAAAGCGTTTTCTGTACCGTACGCATCAACTTGGATAGAATGATCAATCACCAAATCGACAGGTACGAGCGGTTCAATCTTGCCTGCATCGCCTCCGAGTTCTGCAACAGCAGACCGCATCGCAGCAATATCAACAACAAGCGGCACACCAGTGAAATCTTGTGCTACCACGCGTGCAGGTTTGAACGGAATTTCCGCTGCTTTCGGGGAATGTGCATCCCAACTTGCTAAGTTGATAACGTCCTGTTCGGTGATTTGATGTCCATCGTAATTCCGTAGTAGCGATTCAAGTAGAATGCGAATACTAACAGGCAAGGCATCAATTGAACCTTTACCTGCTTCTGCTAAGGCGGGAAGCGAATAATAAGTGCACTCAAATCCATCGTTTTCAAGGGATCGGCATGTATTAAATAAATTGTGAGAAGGGTGGGGCATCTTCAATCTCCTTTATAGTAGATGTTTTAAGTTATTTTACCACAACGGGTATTGGATTTCAATTGTTTTCAGGAGGATTGTCAGAAATGGAAGGGTGATAATATAGTAAATTATGTAAATAAGTTTACATATATTCTGTGAATCAACGCTGAATGCGCTTGGCGGAATGCGCGTTTGGCATTCCGCATGATTCAGCGGGAGCGATCTCCGAAGCGCGACAAAACCACTAATAGTCGGGAATCGGAGTTCCCTCCTACAGTTCAGATGTAAAGTTAATTTTAGAATCCACTATAATTTGCAACAAAAAGTCTACTTCAGCCAATGCGCGATGCACTTTGACTGAAGCAGACTTAGTATATTATTTAAAATTCCATAAGCACGGATAGTGTTTACGGATTAGAAGACAAGCAGACACGAAGTTCTGCCCTCATGCATGAAAACCTAATAACGTGCTTTCAGTGAACCCCAAATTGTGGGGAGTTTATTAGCGGGTTCAACCGCAGTTGCAGCAGATGTGATGAGTTTGGCATCTCCCAAACAAGAATGATCGCAGCCTAATCCATCGCCACCATCGCCCATGACAATTGTGAGTTCTTTAGCGTTTGCGGGGATCTCAAATTCAACCTTTAACGGTTCAACATTTTCACCGTCTACCGCGCCTTTCAGTACTTCGGTTTCAACAGCATCTTTTCCATCAATAGAAAAGATAAAGTGGCTACTGCCACCGTGTCCACAACCGCCAGGGTCTTTTTCATCAGACATGCCAGCGTAACCCTCAAATTTGACGTAATCACCACCGCTTAAATCGTAAACAAAAGTGCCAACGGAATGTGCACCGATACCGCGCTCAAAATAGGTGCCACCGATAACGATATGGTTTCGGGTCGTTGCACCTTCGCCGATGGTTACGTTATCAAAGTTTAGGGGACCGCCCCAACCTGTCCATTCTCCAGCCGGATTTTTTGGAATAAGACCACATCCATTGGGCTTTGGTTGACTTCCGCCAATTAAAGCAAGGTAAACGACCCCTTCCCGGTCATCTTCTTCAACGACTTCATCGTAGTCGTTCTCAACACCGACATCTTCTTTGGCAACCTCTTTAATAGGCTTTGCGCCATCGCCATCCAAGTTTGTGCAGTCACTTTTGCCAGCGTAAACACTAAAGACAAGACCAACGATTAGTAAAATGCTTAAAGGAAATAAATTAATAAGTTTCAATGTTATGAACCTCCATCAGTTTTGATAAAAAATACAATTTAATGTATACAAATTTATCTTTAGATTATGAGAATTATAAAATAAACACTTTCGTTTCTCGGTAGGCGAGGTTTCCTAACCTCGCCTACCGATTTATTTTCTTAAACTTCATTTAAGCGCCTATCACAATGTTTAATAGCGTGCTTTCAGATGTCCCCAGATTGTTGGGAGTTTGTTAGCGGGTTCAACCGCGAGTGCTTGTGCGGTGAGGAGCTTGGCATCTCCAATGGTTGAATGATCGCAGCCTATTCCATCGCCGCCATCTCCCATCACGATTGTGAGTTCCTTGGCATTTGTCGGGATGTCAAATTCAACTTTAACTGCCTCAACATTTTCGCCATCTTCCGAACCTTTAAGCGTCTTGGATTTGAACATCTCTTTTCCATCAACAGTAAAGGTAAAATCGCTACTGCCACCGTGTCCGCAGCCGCCTGGGTCTTTTTCATCGGACATACCAACATACCCCTCAAATTTTAGGTATTTGTCACCTGTTAAATCATAAACCAAGGTGCCGATGGCATGCGCACCGAAACCGCGCACAAAATAGGTACCGCCGATGACGATATGGTTGCGGGTAGCCCCGCCTTCACCGATAGTGACGTTATCAAAGTTGAGGGGACCTCCCCAACCTGTCCATTGGCCTGCATCATTCTTTGGAATAAGTCCACAGCCGTTTGCCTTAGGTTGGCTTCCACCAATTAAAGCGAGGTAGATTACACCTTTACGGTCATCCTCTTCAACAATTTCATCGTAATCATTCACAACGCCCACATCTTCTTTACCTACCTCTTTAATAGGTTTGGCACCATCACCATCTATATTAGTGCAGTCATCTTTTCCAGCATACACGCTGAAAGTGACTCCAACGATCAGCACCATTATGATGCAAGCAAAACGTCCTATACGTCTGCCGCTATTTAATTCTCTAAATATATTACCAAAATTCATATTAACCTCCTATATAATATAAAAATATGTTGAATACGAAATTGTTGTATCAACACTTTGCGATAGCCAAAGATTCTTCAACTATCTGTCATTGATAAATATAATAATGTTAACCTAACATATAATTCTCCAAGAAGAAAATTATCAAGGTGACGTTTGAATTAAAAATAAAAAGCCAACGAACACAAATTGTTATAACAACTCAACAGTATTAACAGAGTTCTTCTGGTGAAAACAAGATGGCTAATTCGCTCTTGGCGTTCTCCAAACAATCCGAGGCATGCACAAGGTTATATGTAATATCAGTTGAATAATCCCCGCGGATACTTCCAGGTGCAGATTCTAATGGATCGGTGACACCGTTGATAAGGCGAGCTAATTTAATAGCGTTCTTACCCTCAACAGCCATCGCAACAATTGGAGTTGATGTCATAAATTCAATGAGTCGATCATAAAACGGTTGTTCTTTATGGATAGCATACAGTTCCTCCGCTTTGACGAGCGGAAGTTGCAATAATTTCAACCCAATAAGTTTAAGTCCTTTTCGTTCATAACGGGAAATGATTTCTCCGATAAGTCCACGTTGAACACCATCTGGTTTCACCAGAATCAGTGTCTGTTCTATTTCCATATCAACTCCGTTTCAATTCTTACCACAGTATATATAATTTGAAAGCCAGTGTTCGTTCTTGACACCTAATTTATTTAAGTATATGATATTTTTAAATTTTTGTCAAATATTAAAATTTTCTGGATGTGAGGGAAAATGTATAAAAAATTGGGAAACACAGTGCTAAAAACAGGCGAAAATATGGAAGTTGGTGTGATTACCGCACCAGATGAACGTCATGCCGAAGAGGTGAAACAGTTCCTTGGACACAAGGGGGGAAACTGGGAGTGGCATATTGAGCAGTGTGTTACCGAATCGCTTGACGAGTTGGAAACTCGCTTTTATGTTGGGAAAATTGATGGGAATATTATTACTAACATCATGACAGTTGAGCATGAAGGTATTGGTATTTTAGGGCATGTATTTACATTGCCAGAACAGCGCAGGAAAGGTGCATGTAAAGGGGTAATGGCTTATCAGATGGAACATTTTCGGCAACGAAATGGGCGCGCGCTTTACCTTGGAACGGGCTATAATGGTCATCCGTACCGTATCTATCATAGTTTTGGATTTGAGAGTGTATATCCAGAATCGGGTTTCATGAAATATCACGTTAACGAGAATTTTGAAGAACGCTATTTCGCGCCTGCGTCTGTGCAGCCAAAACTTGTTGAATGGCATGATTGGCCGAAGCTCACGGTGTTGTCCGGCATCGTGGAATGGGATATCCTGCGAAGTCTTAAGTGGAGTGTTTATGGTCCCACGAATTTTGAAGGTGGCTTTCTCAGTTTCAAACACACTTTGGAAACTAACGATGCGTACGATGATGCAAAACTATTGGTTACAGAAAGTGGTGCGATTGTCGGTTGGGCAACTGTGAACCGTGATGTACGCTGGCGACCAGCGATTGCGGTATTGGACCTCTTCTTTCATCCGAATTTTGCTGAATCTGTTCCTGTTTTAATTTCAGCATTACAGTTTCCCGAATTGAAAGTTCAGTGTTATGTTGATGACACTGCTAAGAAGAAAGCAGAAGTTTTGGAAGCAGTGGGTTTTGCTTGTGAAGGAAGGTTCAAAAATCAATTTACGTATAACGGAGAGCATCACGATGTTTTGGTATTTGGGCGCGAGGTTAAGTAGTAGGTATACCGCTACTTAAGAACAACTATCTTACCCACTTTCTGCGCGCGTTCGTCACCATTGGTTGCAGTAAATTTGTAGATATAGACACCGTTCGCGAGAGGCTCACCATCGGCATCTAAACCATCAAAATGGTATTCGTTGTAAGAGGTTGCCGCATCAAGCGTATCAATAGTGGTGATGAGTTTGCCGGTAAGTGTGTAAATCTTGAGGGTAACTTTGTCCGCGCTTTCTGTTAGGTAGTAGGCAAAGTCTGTTCCTTTTCCAGCACCTTGTCCGGGACGGAACGGGTTTGGAAAATTCGCTATGTTTTTTATTTGAAATCCACCTGCGACCCTTGCTGTTCGTTCGGTGTCTGCAACATTGCCGTTTGCATCCTGAGCCTGCAACCGAATTCGGTACTCACCTGCTTGCAGCGTATCAAGCGGGGAATAAGTTATTAGGAGTACGTTGCTACTTATCGGAGAAGCAGATATTGTGTACTCATTCCGTGGAACGCGATTGCCGTTTTTGGTGAGAATAATATTTGCTGGACGAGGATCAATACCGTTTGCGTCCTCTATTCTGGCAGAAATAGTGGGTGTATCGGAGATATAATCACCATCAATGAATCCCTGATTTTCAACGGTTAATTCCAGTGCTGGTGGACGAGAATCTGTGTGGGAAAGCAGTGCGAACGTTCCCGGTAGTTTAACCTCAGCTGAGATAGTTTCACCGTTATCTGTCTGCTTTCCGACTCGAATCCAATTCCTTGTTTCATCGTCCCGCATATAGATGTGAACGTCTGGACTCTCGTTTTTCATAAACGTGGCTGTTCCTGTCAATTCAGTTGGCTGACTGAAGTCAAGACGATAGGCCAAAGGTGCTGTCTGTTCAGTTGCTGTGGGAACCTGGATAATATCTGGTTGGTTTACAATGGTCAATTTTTCGGTTTCAAACGTCATCACAGGGAGTATTTGAGAGTTCTCAGGCGGGATTGTGATACGAAGAATACCATCTGAACTCTGAATCGGTTTGTTAGTATTTTCGGGTGTTAAAAAGACCTGATTGTTTACAAATTCCCGGGACGCACTGTTATTGTTTTCTCTCTCTTCAATAAGGATACCTTCAGGTTGTTCCGTGGAGGGCATATCCACAAATACCGTTACAAGATATTTACCGGGATCAGGTTGCCAAGGAACACTTGCTACAGCGAGACCTTCAGGAGGAACCTCCGATATGATTTTCTCTCCGATAGACGTTGCATTTTGGAGCATCTCAAGCGTTACTTCTTGTGTTTCTGAACTATCAGTAGCGGGCATTTGAAAAAAGCGTACAGGCACGTTTTTAGCGAAAAGGGTGCCACGGTTTTTGATTTGTGCTGAAAGAAGAAAAGGAGTGTCGGTACTCCAGTTGATAGTATGTTCTAAAACGGTGAGATCCGTTTCACCTATTTCGTAGGTCACAACCTTTGTGTTGAGTATACGTCCATTCTTCGGTTTGACAAGTAGGTAATAATCAATTAGATCGCCTAATGGATGTGCGGGAATGGGTTGTTCAGTTCTGTAGGTTGTTCCTTCGTGTCGAACCATCGGGATTGCATCTGCCTCTGTACGACGATTTTCTATGACAAACAGACTCCAGTAGAGGGTTATTTCGTCAATTAAACTTTCATTGACGGCATCTGCGTAAATATGAACAGGTTGGTCAGGTGGAACGGGATAAGGTTCAAGGCGGATGTTTTTAATATATCGCTCAAGAGGGGTGTAATCCAGGTATCCGATTGCATCTTCTTCGGTATTCCATGCGTAAACTTTCAACTTTAACGCATCAAATGCACTATTGAAGGGGATTAGTATTTGTGTTTTGAATGTTCCGTTAACTACCGATACATTTTCTGTACGAGGTGTTGTGTCTATAGAACGTCGAATTGCTATGTTTGGTGATCTACGTTGTGATCGTTTTTTCTTCATTTCTCTGTCCGGTGGATTTGGTAGGACAGTAATTTCGGCATCTCCACTAAATTCGGGATTAGGCAACGTTCCAGAAATAGACAGTAGTGTTTCTGTTTTGAAGTTTTCCTGCTCGGATGTTTCATCTACATCAACTGAGACTTGCATTTGAGTATGTGGCAATCTCAACCGGGTTGCTGGATCGCCGAAAAGGGTGAAAACCTCGACAAGATCAGGAAAACCCGGTGAGTTAATCAGTAACTGCGTTTTCGCCTCGGCAAGGATGGCACCGATATGTTGTGTATTGTCATTGAAGATAACCTCAAATATTTCCTTATTGAGAAGATGATCTCCATCTAATAGTCCGATACTTGTTCCACCAATAACGCCAATGGCACCACCACTTTCCGAACGGAGTAGCGCTTCCGCAAGACAATCTGTCGGGCTATCAAACTCACCGGTAAAACAAGTCATGCTGATAACAAAGGGAAGTTGTGAGATATTTGTCAGATTTTTCTCCGGGTCCTCTAAATCCATCATACGGCTTGACGACCAAACACCACCACCACCATGACCAATATAATTTACAAGAGTCGCTCCATCGTTAAAACTCTCAATAACCTGTCGTCCAACGGGAGTGCTACCTTCACCTAATGTCAGTTCGTCTTCGGCAGTGGGCGGTGCATAGATTAGTTTTGTTTCATATTTTTCGGTAAGTCTCCTCTCTTCAATAAGTTCATCGGTTTGGATGTGAAATCTTTCATCTGAGCCAGCAAGCATAAGTATACGTTTGTGCCACGGACCTACTTCAGCAGTGCTTTCATAGTTGATTGCGCGCTCAACGAATATTCGCACATCTATACTATTTGTTGCGGGTGCTCTCCCGATAAGCATATCTGGGAAACTATCATGACCACGGAATGTGACGAACTGGTGATCGCTTGCCGATGAACCGTAGCCGGGTATTTGTACCTGAATTGTTGGTACAAAACTAATTTTATCCTTTGGCGTTGTATCTCCAATCAGTAAAACATAGGTCGGGGCAGGCGGTTGCCAGTTTTCATAAGCATACTTAAGAAATTCGCGGAGTTTGTAAGGGTTAGGAATTCCGTGATTAAATTCATCATATATATTTTGGACATCCACCACTTTTGTTCGCATTCCTTGTTGGTTTCGGAAGTTGGCAAGGGGTTGCACGTCGCGGAGAAATTCCGAATACGTAATAATGATGTAATCCGCACCGTTATTAGGATTCTGTAGATCGGAAGGTGTATCTTTGATGATTTGCTCAGGTTTGAGAAATTTGTCACTTGTTAGGGCAATATATTGGATAGCTGTGTCAAGCAGGGTATCAGAAGGGTTTTGCGGTGCGCCGCCGACACGCGATGATTGAAAAACAACATTATAAATGCTCTGACGATCATTGTCTTTAGTTGGGGCTAAGCCAACATACCGAGTCCCATCAACGCCATAAATTTCGATATTGGGATTAGAAAAGTTTTCTAACTCAACCTTGAAATAAGGGTTAACATTACCGGTTACGTCGTCTGGCAAAAATGTGATTGAAAAGGGTAGCACATCTTCTTTTGCTTCAAAAGTCCGCCAGTAGTCAATTTCAAACCAGTTCAACATAATGAGGTCCAACTCTCGGAATTCAGGAATACGAGCATTAATTGCATTTCTACCATCTTTAAGATAGGATTGTGAAATCTGCTGGTTTTCAAATAGGTATTCTCTTTCCCCACTCCACTCTGCATTTCCAAAGACATCATCATTGTTCAGCCACAGTTCTGTAAAGTGTGAACCTGCCGATCTACCGTGTAGCGAGACCCGTATGGTCGCTTTTTGACCAGTTTCAGCAACACCAGCAAGCGTAAAGGGAAAGGCTTTTATTTCTGGTGCGCTGAGTTGTGTCCAAAACCAACTGTCGTCTGGTAATTCTGGTAAAGTCTCGAGAATGAAAAATCGTTGTTGGATACCACCACCAATTTCGTTATACTGACTACCTTCTGGTAATCCAAAATCTTTAAATCGCCGAAACTGATTATCCTTTTCAAAATGGACACGTGTTAAGAAATTCTTAGGTTCATACTGTCCAGGCATATCTGAAGAGAGAACTTTCGTTTCCATTCGGAGTCCTGTGCCCTCATTCCACGAAAGCCAATAGACATTTTCATCTGAATGCGGATCAATATAAGTTTTTTCACCGCTGTGACGTTCACCGTAGAAGATAATTTCACCTTTCGTGTCAAAACCAGTGGTGCCATCTGATGTTCTTCCGTTGTCTGTGTTCCGCACAAAAATCGGAATCTGTTTTCCTTTATTAGAAAGTGTTAGTGTAGTGGGTCTGATAGTAGTTATATCAACGCCAGCTGCTACTAAATCACTTGCTGTTATGCGATACATACCTGACTCGATGATAATGACTTTGTAGCGGGGAGAGGTGATTGCAGGAGCAGCAGCTAAAGAGAAGGCAGAACTGTCCGCAGTGAGTGTTCCATCTCTTGAAGAATCGTCTCTTAGGGACATAGGTTTAATTGGAGAACGCCACTGCTTAGCAGTTTGTGGGTTAATCAATAGATTCCCGAATATTTTCTCATAAAAAGGAGATTCTGGGCGTTGGAATCCTTGAATCGCTGATGGAGCATTACCTAATCTGTTGAATTGCACTTCAACCACAAGCCGATGATACAGTTTAACCTCGCCACTCACAGGATTATATTGAATAGGGTTCAGTTGAATAGGAAGAACACGGTTCTCCCGAATCTTGCCTGCCGTTCTAATTTCAGCAAGATTATCCGGGAAAAATCGATTAGTTGTATAAACCTGACCGTTCCTTGATTCTGTTTTAGACATCACATCATCGAAATTGCGTTGTCTAAAATAAACACTGTGGCCTGCAAGCG
>JAPPMR010000075.1 GCA_028818995.1 Candidatus Poribacteria bacterium
AGGACAAGGAATGTGACGTGATTTTTCAGCTTTTTTGTTTTTCTTCTCTTTATTCATTAGAAATTTTGAGTGTATTGAGAATATTATTTAATTACGTGATAATAATATTAACATAAATATATTGCTTTGTCAAGTTAATTTTCCAAAAATAATTAGTAACAAAAACTTTACACACCCACTATAGACATTTTATTTGCAACTTTTCTGTGAAATAGTGTATAATCTAAATAACGGTTGTTAATTAAAAACTCAAGGGGGAACACATTATGAAACGCGCGTATTTCAGCAGTATTATCTGTGTAACCATTTTTCTGTTTCTGCTTAGTGGGATTAGCACGCAAAGTGTAGCAGAATTACAAACCCTGAAGATAGAAATTACCGATGTTGTTAGTAATGCGGATGCCATCAAAATCCGCAGGTTGTTGTCGCCATGGGCAGACGCAAAAGATGTTACCTTCCATACACCCGTTGACAAGAACGGCAGAACAAGACATTTCACAACTGTTGTAGAAGTAAAACCGAGACAAGGTGATACAAAGTACAACCGAACACATACTTTTGATGCTTATGATATTATGCGACAGTTGAAGGATACACGCTATCGTGGAAGACATGGACTCGGGCAGGTCCGCATCCTTAAAACCGAAGCCACGATTACAGGTAGAATGTTTTCACACCCCGGCTTCACACGTAGTAGTATCCGAGATATTCCCGGGTGGGCACGTTGGAGACCTCAAACTTCTGAAGTGCGTCAAGCACTCGACGCAGGCAACGGTGGTCAGAAGTTTGTTTTCAAACCATCATCAGAATTCGATGATCTACGAATTGATGCAACAAGAAATAATAGTGAGGTAGAAGTGCAAGGGAAGATCGTCGGGTTTGACGGTCCATATCCGATTGTAAAAGTTCATAGTTACAAATTCGGTCCTCGTGTCAACCAAAGAAACGCGCCTCAACCACCAAAACAGATGGAAGGTGAAAATTCTAATCAGAGGGAGAATCCCAGATACGATTACATTGAACGCGATCGATAAAATATCATTTTTTATGGGTGCGTTTGTCCAACGCGCCCATGAAAACACTACTTAGTTTTAATCTGTCCTATGCCTGATAACCGCCAGTGTTAAAAAGCACAACTTGTTCGGATGGCTTTATAATTCCGTTCTGTATGAGCGGTTTTAGCGCAGCAACTGTTGCAGCGCCTTCCGGACATGTCAAAATCCCTTCAGTCGTTGGCAATAACTGCATCGCCTCACGAATTGCGTCATCAGTGACAGCGACTGCAGCACCTTCACTTTTGTAAATAGCGTCTAAAATAAGAAAATCACCAATTGCTTGCGGCACTCGCAATCCGCTTGCGACTGTGTGTGCATCTTGCCAAGGTTCGGCAGCAGGTTTCCTTTCCTCCCATGCCCTAACAATTGGAGCACAACCTTCCGCCTGAACAGAGATAAACCGAGGTCTTTTCTTACCGATCCAACCGATTGCCTCCAATTCAGCGAAACCTTTCCACATCCCCACAATACCTGTCCCACCACCAGTAGGATAAATTATTACATCTGGCAATTTCCAACCGAACTGTTCAGCAAGCTCAAAACCCATTGTTTTTTTGCCTTCCACACGGTAAGGTTCTTTGAGGGTTGAAACATCGAACCATTTCTCATCTGCTTTTCGTTCAGCAACAATTTTACCAGCATCTGTAATTAAGCCATCAATCAGTGTGACGTTTGCACCTGCAAGTCGACAAGTTTCCTGATTAAAGACAGGGGTGTCTTTCGGCATAAAGATGTGCGCAGGGATACCAGCACTCGCAGCATACACTGACAATGCCGTGGCCGCATTTCCCGCAGATGGAATAGCCAATTTGCTAATGCCAAGTTCCTTCGCTTTAGAAATAGCCATCGTTAAACCGCGCGCTTTGAAACTTCCAGTTGGCAAACGGGATTCGTCTTTGATCCAGAGTTCCGACAAACCATGTTGACCGCCAAGTCTTTTGGCATGAATTAGCGGAGTCATGGTCTCCCCAAGTGATACGACATGTTCATCAGTACAGATGGGCAGAAGTTCTCTATATCGCCATAATGATGGAGGTCTTGACTGAAGGTGTTCAGGTTTCCAAGTATCAACTAATTGTTCAAGCGCGTAGCGCGCAAACAAAGGTTTTCCACACGAATGACATACATTCTGAGGTATTTCGTGTGGGTAGATTTCACCGCAGCTGCTACATTCAAGATGTAGTAGATAGTTTTCCATGCTTTACTTTTTATGAACGTCCAAGCAATTTAAGGATAATGGCTTTCATGCTGTGTAGACGGTTTTCGGATTGTTGAAAAATAATCGCACGCGGATCATCAAGGAGTTCACCCGCAATCTCATACCCGCGATGTGCAGGTAGGCAGTGCATAATCTTACAATCAAGTCCCTTAAGAAGTGTCCGATTTAACTGGTAAGGCATCATCTTTTTCATGCGTCGTTCCCATTCCTCAGCAAAATCAGGATCCGTGAAAAATTCCATATCTATCCACGTATCTGTGTAGACAACATCATTTTGCGCGATGACTTCCTGCAGTTCTATGACACTATCAATCGAATCAGTTGAAATCGGTTTATAGCAACCTTTTTGTGCCGCTTCAGACCATAACTCCTTATCAACTGCTGCAGGGTTTATCTCTGGTGCAATGACAGTCACTTCCAACCCTACCTTCATTCCCGCGGCAATCAACGAATTACAAACGTTGTTATGAACACCGATAAAGCAAACTTTTATACCCTCTAACTCTCCGAGGTGTTCTTTTATCGTCATAAGGTCACCGAGTGCTTGTGTTGGGTGGTATCTGTCGCAACATCCATTAATTATCGGAACAGATGATGCTGTTCCAGACTTGCATATATCATCATGTTTCAGAAAACGCGCTAAAGTTATATCAACGTACGCTGAAAGGACGCGAATTTCATCGCTGAGGTCCGCCAAGCCAAAGTTGGTTGTTCGCCAGTCTAAATAGTGCGCGTGTCCACCAAGCTGCACGATGCCAATTTCTCCGGCACATCGTGTACGTGTAGAAGTCTTTTGGAATAGTAAGGCAAGACTCAATCCGCCAGCAGCATGTCTATATTTTTCAGGATAATTTTTGATCTTCAGGCAGTTTTCTATAGTTTCAAGGATATCTGATTCTGACCAGTCTTTTAGTGTAATTAGGTGCATAATTGCCTCCGAGTATCCACATCCGCTGATTCTATTTAGTTTTCCCATTAAAAAAGAAATGATAATTATAACAGGTTTTCTATCGGATGTCAAATGTTTTTCCAACTAAGGTAAACCTACTTTTTGCTTCTCCGTTACAATACTATCATATAGCAATCAACATTGACGGAGCATAATCTTTTGAAGCCAAAGTTCTCACATAGATATAGATTCCTGATTCTCCTTGCGTTCAGTTTTCTTGTTTTTGTACAACCTGCCTTAACTGCGGAAAAAGACGAACCCACTCCACCTCCTCAAGAGGAAATTACCACTCAGACTCCAGTTGAGAATCCGTTTAGCAAAAAGCCTAAAAAAGAAGAAAGTACGTGGCTTCAGAGCGAATCAAAAACGAAAACGACAGACGACCCATCAACGACAGAAGATATAGATTCAGATATATCTTTGCGTCGTCAGATGCTGATGCCATATTTAGAAACACTACGTCGCTGGAAATATCCACCTGATCTCGGTGACCTCTCTGAACTTTACGATTGGAAACCGCGTCCCAAAACGGATACCAAAGGTATCGATCTTCCGATGGACTCAAACCTACAAGTAAAAATTGACCAGTCCGTGACAGTTGAGGTCAACAAAACACACTATTTTGGTGAAGGAGATTTGAACCGTTACGGCGGTTATAGTTACGGGAGCTACGGTGACTACGGTTCAGGACTTGACCTTGGGCTTACTTCTTCTTACAGTTACGAAGATTTTGGTTACAGCAGCGGGTTTGGCGGCGGATATGACAGTTTCGGTTCAAGTTATGGGAGTGGCTACAGTAGTTATGGTGGTTACAGCAGCTTTGGCAGAGGCGGTATTCCTCGTTCTACCGGTATTAATATACGGCAAAGACAAATTATTGGATTACATGGTCGTGTCGGAGAACGGGTGCACATCGCGGTAGATTACAATGCAGGTGATACTTATGGCGGTGGGTATGGTGGATATGGTAGCGGCTACGGGGGATATGGTCTTGGAGGCGCGAAAGAACAGAAGATTAAAATTTGGTATGAAGGTAAACCTGAGAGTTTTATAAAAACCATCTCTTTTGGTGACATTACACTCAGCCTACCGAACACCCGTTTCTTGAACATTAACCGTAATCTGTTTGGACTTGAAGGCGTGTTTGAATATAAAAACACCCGAATGACTCTCTTTGGATCGCGAAGTAAAGGTGTTCGTGAAGTGCGAACGTTTCGTGGACAGTCTCGGAGAGCGAGTTTCGGTTACGGACCGCGCGGTATTCAGATTGCGGATGCGAATTATATTAAAAATAGGTACTATTTAATCCATCAAGGCGAGGATGGTTTGCTCCATGACGCATATCTGCCCATAAAACAGGGAAGTGTGGAAATTTATATAGATGATAGCGTCGTGGGTAATAACCAAGGAGGTCAACGAACGAGTCAAGGCTACTTCAATCAACAGTTTCCAGGGCAAGACTACAACATAAACTATGAAACTGGTGAAATTGAGTTCTTGTCTTCTATCTCCCCCAGTTACACTATTGTTGTCGCTTATGAATATCTTGGAGACGGTAGTGGTAGCGTTGGAAATCCTGGGAATGTCTTTGCTGATGAAAACGGAGATGGGACTATTGATGAAGAGGGCGAAGAGGTTGGCTATGTTGTGTTGAAAGAGAAAGGAATTCGTGGATCAGTGGCAGATAACGTCTACTTTCTTAGCAACCGAAACATCAATCCTCGTGATTTTCATTTGACAATTATCCGACAGGGAGAAAGTGAAACATTCCAAACTGATGCAGGACTTGTGCCATACATAGAAATATTTGGTTTAGATCAGAACGGAGACGGCATTGTAGATCCTGAGTTCATAGACTACGACAGGGGATTACTACGTTTTCCAAATTTACACCCCTTTCAAATCAGCGATCCGCAACATCCCTACTACCGTTACCGAGATTCTTTGAATAACGAAGCGATTTATCTCGAATCCCTCCGTAGCACTGACCAAGTCTACACAATTGTTGCTGACTATTCTTATCAATCTGAAACCTATAATGTCGGTCTATTTGTGATTCCAAATAGCGAAACTGTCCGATTAAACGGGAGAGTCCTCACACGCGATACGGACTACATGATGGTTTATGAAGTTGGGTCAATTCGGTTTTTTACAGAACTTGATGAATTTGATGAAATCGTCGTGGAATTTGAAAAGACACCTTTCGGTGGTTCACAGCAAGCAGTTGTTGGTGTATGGTTAGAATACACACATAAACCGAAACCGAAATCAGCGCGAGAGCAGAATCTTGAAGATAGGTTCAATCGTCTGGGTGGCATGCAAATGACACAAACAGGTTTGGACAGTAATCTTATGAATGACCCATTTTCGGGTGGATTTCCTCAAAGCAACACGTTTTCTGGTGGGGGATTTAATAATACCGGCTTTAGCCGTAGCGGCTTCGGTAGTGGTTTTGGTGGGGGTGGATACAGTAGTTTTGGTAGTTTTGGGGGTCGTTCGAGAATTGGACCGAGTTACTTAGGCGGCTACGGCACAGGCATGAATTATTTCAATCCTGTTTTCCAAAAAGGTTTTAATGTATCAACAGGCTATATCTTAACAACTGGACAGAAACCGGCTCTCATACCGAATGTTAACGAAGTTCCCAACCGCTTGCAAGCATTTAATATCAACACCAGTTTTGGCAGGGAGTTCAACATGGCGTGGTTGTTAAACCCGCTGCCTTTTGTCAATGTTCAAAATTTTCCACTCTCTATTGACTTTAGTGGAGAGTCAGCTTATTCACATAATAACCCAAATAGTGTTGGAGTCGCCCTTATTGATAGTATGGAAGGTGTAAAAGAAACCACCACTATCCCAACGATCAAATACAGCTGGAAACCGAGTAGTGTGCCATACATCCCGGAATCGACTCAAACAGGTACACCGATACACAATTATACCGTGTTACCCACACAGGAAAATAGAGCACTTTTTAATGTCGTTCTGAAAGATAGGGAAGAAGCGGAGGCAGTTGGCAACTATATGCGCAACCAAGATGTACCTGTTTCGTCAATTCAGCCGCTCTCTCTTTCTACGGAAGAACGGTTGATTATGGAAATTGGGTACGATTTTACGGATGTCGTTGAAGAATGGGGTGGTTTCTCAAACGGCATTTCAAAATCAGGCGTGGACTATTCTGAGCGTGGGTTTGTTGAAATGTGGTTGCGTGTGCAAGGTGACGACGATATAACGCTCTATCTTAATCTTGGTGCTGTGGATGAAGATGCGGATGCTGATGGTCGCCTTGACAGTGAAGACCTTCCACAAACATTAGAGGATACCAACGGAGACGGTATTGTTGACGCGCTTGATCTTGACCTTGAAAATCTACCAGATGTGCATCGATACCGTGGTAACGGAGCACTTGATACAGGTGAAGACGTTGGTTGGCGTTTTGATGGACCATTTGCACCAAAGTCTTTTGGGGCAAATAATCAAATTTTGGATAGCGAGGATTTAAATGGAGACGGCGTGCTCGATAGCGTTGATGCATATTTTCAGATTGCTATCCCACTTAATGAGATTCCAAACGAATGGGTTAAAGGGAAAAATAAGAACGGGTGGACGTTCCTTAGTATCCCGCTCACTAAATTTTTACCGGAAGGCTCTCGCCTTCCCAGTCTTGTATTTGTTCAACATTTCCGTTTTTGGCTCATGAAGAACCGGCCCGGCAACGTTACGGGAAAATTTCAATGGGCATCTATTGAAATTGTTGGGAATAAGTGGGAACAGGGTGTCGTCACAAAATCCTTTGCAGAGACAACCGCCGGACTTTCCGACCGTCAAGTTGTTGAAGATACACTCGAAAAGTTCATCGTTGGCACAAAAGATAACTTTAGTTTTGACGACTATCAGAGTGCATATATCGAAATTGAAGATGACGAACTTTTTAGAAAACTACACCCGTTTACGGCTACCTCGCTCGGTTTTCAAACACAGCAACAACGCGAACAGACGCTTAGCCTTGAATATTATCTCTACCCTGATTCCTACGGTATTACCTCCAAGCAACTAAGGGGTTTTAGCCAGAGCGAAGGACAGGATTTTAGTAGGCACGACACACTCCGATTATGGTTATATGGTGATAAAAGCTACACTACCTTTGTCTTGCAACTTGCACCCAGTGTGCGCACAGGTTACCGGAGTTCATTCTACAGTTCCGATCCATTCCTAAACCGACCACAACAGGAAGAAGATGTCAATATCTTTGAAAACCTAACGGACTATTATGAATATACCGTGCCGATTGATTTTGAAGGATGGAAACTGATTGAGATTGACTTGCGAGACCACGTTAGGAACGAGTATCCAGATCGTGTTGCAGATCAGAATGTAGATACAGAAACATCAAATCAGGAACTACAACCATCTCCCGACGAAAATGCACCTGACGGACATCCAGACGGTTTTAGTGTCAGAGGTTCAGAAACAGGAGTAAGCAGAACACAACTGTCCATTAAAAATATCGGAGGTATATTGCTCGGTATCCGAAACGACACGGACAGAGAAATTAGTGGTGAGGTATGGGTAAACGAGATACATCTCGGCGATCCGCTTGTCCGTTCTGGATGGGCACGACGCGGAAATATGTCTGTTTCGCTTGGTAGTATTATTAGTCTCCGTGGCGGTTATGCAAGTCAAGATAAAGATTTTGAGAGCGGGGCTGGTGAAATCGGACGGCAACGTTTATCATCCCGTGGCTATAGTACTACAAATAACGATTACAATATAGATGCTGATGTCACGATTTTTTCATGGCTTCCAATACGCTATTCAATACGAGAACAGGAATCTGAAACTGAAGCACTACGAGGAAGTTACAGCTCATTTGTTAGTGGAAAAAGTGAAACTTTAAACCGAGACGTTTCGGTGCAATTCAACCGCAATCCTTATCCTAACCTCGGATTTTCTTACAATTATCAGGACTTTTGGAATGAACGGCAAGGCACACAAATTAGCCACCTATACACAGGGACTTTTCGCTATAATCTCGGTTCAAAACTTGGGTTCAATGTGCAGTATCGGCATGAAGATATTCTTGCTAAACCTGAAACGGCAACAGATACGACTACAACATCAACCTCTTACTACAGCTATCGTCGGAATCGGGATGAGAAAACAGATAGCGGCTCCATAACGCTTAACATTAGTCCGATAACGGTTTTCAGTCTGAGTCCAAGTTATGATGTGCGGCGAACACTTGAGAAACGCGATCCAAATCGTTATAGAACATCATTTTTTGCGGGAGGTGTAACGAACACGAGTTTTTCTGCGGAAGAGGATACCAATGAAGAAATTCAGCCAGATTTTTCAATTGCTGAACGTGAACACCGACTTTCACTCACACCACGTCTCAATCGTGATCTGATTGGATTGCGTCCCACAGTCACAAGCCGTGTAAGTTTCAGAGAAAACTGGTTTAATGTAAAGAAAGACGCTTCACTCCAAGGAAACATAAATCTGGGTTTGAATCTTCGTATTCAAAAATGGTTCGGGTGGCTGTTTAATAAGGAAAAACCGGAAACTGAAGCCATAGAAGAGAATCAGGACGGAATGATTGAGAAGTCAGATCACCAAACCCCGATTGAACAGCGGCTTGAAAAGTTACGTGATGACGGTGTTGATGAAACGCAAATCCAAAAAGTAGTTGAAGATCAAAATGACTGGATTAACCGTGATAAAGCGGAAATGGAACAAAAACAGCGTTCCGGTCCTGTAACAACGGGTTCTCTTGCCACGCAACAACCTAAACCGGAAGGTTTTTTACAACGAATAATCAATACATTTACAATAAACACCAATGCGACCTTCACTGCTTCTGAATCGTTTCGCCAACTTGAGTCTAATCAGTCTCTGATAGAAATCTGGGAACTTGATAGAGAAGCAGAGGAACGTACTAATTCGCGTAACAGTAATCGCTACACACTCCGAACTTCTGTGGATCCGTGGAAATGGCTCTCCTTTGGAACAAATCTCAGTACATCTGATAGTTTTCGGAAAAGTTACAGCAGCACATTTATATCACACGCAGAAACCTATGAAGGGGATGTTAAGCTGAATGCACAACAAGCCACAAGTTTTCAACTTCGGTATAGTTATACGATACGGAAAAGTGATAACCTTGAAGTCACACTTAGTGACAGCACTGCACACACC
>JAPPMR010000526.1:0-5958 GCA_028818995.1 Candidatus Poribacteria bacterium
TTTTTTAACTTGTTTGGGGTGTTAGCCCAACCCAACCCCATAATTAAAAAACAGTGTTGGGTTTCGCTTACGCTCTACCCGACCTACAATACTTTTATAGAAAATTAACGTTTGTGAAAAAACACACCAGAAAAACCGAAAACTGAATAACCCTGTAAGATTTCCAGAAGCATTCAATTGTTGAGTTTTTCTCAACATTTTGCACATGGTCGCGAGCTGGAGCTCGCTCCTACAGGAAGAGGTATTTAAAAAAAGAAAGGCGCGTTTTCCAACGCGCCTAAGGTAGATTGATCTGATTGCTACATTCTATTCATCAAGTGCGAAGTGGAGCACACCGCGTCCGAATGTGCCGACATAGAGTGTATTTCCATCAACATCAAGACAGGTAACAGGATATGGTATTTCTGGCGTGACTTGCTGCCATGTGCCAGTATCTCTGTCCAGTTGGTATATATATTGTTCTGTCTCTCCGTAAACCGTTGTGCCATCCACAGCAAACTGACCCATCACGAGCGGCGTTCCCTCTGCATCAGTGAGCGTTTGCCAGTCAGTGCCATTACTTGACCGAGTAACACCTTTGTCTGTTGCTACATAGACACTTTTCCCAGCAAAAGCAATTGCATGGAAACGGTCAACAGAAAATGGCAGATTTGCTGTCACATCGTTCCAGGTGTCGCCTTCATCAAACGATCGAATAAGGTGTCCATTTCGTTTGCCGACGTAAACGGTCTCACCTGATACAGCAAGTTTGAAAGTGGAAGTATCAGCAAGGTCTTCGGAATTTTTAAATTTATCTCGAGTGTCTTCATCTATTAGTCCGGTGTCGTACCATTCAGAAGTCCCGGGTTTCCATCTGAAAAGTTGATGCTGAAATTCCACATAATACGCTGTATCACTAACGGCAAAACTTGCGATTTTGACTCGAGTTTTTATTTCTATCCTGCTATCAAACGTAATCCCGCCGCTTTTCTTTGGAGCTGACGGTAAGTCTTCATTAAGGCTTTCTGTTTTTGTATCCGACACTGGTTCAAGAGGTTTGTTCAATCTTATCCAACCATCATCAAATGAATTGATTTTCCTTAAATCCGGCATTCCTTGAATAAAGGTGAGCTTTTTGTCTTGCTCGGAGAAACGCATAAGACGTAAATCGGAGGAACGCGCCCGACGCGGGTTCATAAGATTCGAATTTGATGCCGTCGTATATAGGATGTCATCAAATCCCACCATTAGTTGTTCCCCAAAAGTATCGGTAGTAACAAGTGTCCACGATTCACCACTGTCACTTGAAGATACAAGCCCTCTTTCCGCTGCATAAACGTAAAGCGTATTATTCACAGAAATCAGACCCCGCACATGTGTGCCTATCAACCCAGTATTAAATTGATGCCACGACTTGCCGCTATCGGTTGTCCTATGAATTCCGTGCATTCCTCCTTTATAAATGGTGTTTGCGTCGTACAGCAGTGCAGCATAATTATTATATATCAGAGAGATTGCCTAAATCAAGGAGAGTCCAGTTTTCTCCTGCGTCACTTGAATAAAAGTGATCCTTCCCAGCCGTCACCAAAATTTTTTCTCCCATAGCAGTAATTCTAACACTTGGGGTTCGATTCCTAAATTTGTCTTCAAAACCGTCAGTTCTGGGATCTATTGAATCCCAAGAATTTCCCGTATCAATTGATCGATAAAGTAACCAACCCGGATCGCCTAACATCATGATGGTATATCCCTCACCAAATTGATGTTTCATCTCCTCACCTACTACAACATAGAGATGGTGCTCATCTGCTGCCAAATCCAGAATTGCCTGCGTTTTACTATTCTTATTTGGCTTGCCGATGGGCAAATGTTCCCAATTTTCGTCATTAAGACGAAGAAGTCCTTGATCAGTACCGACAAAGACGGTGTTTTCAATAGCGGCAATTTCACGGATTTCTCTGTCATTCAACCCTTCGGACAGCGATGACCATGATTTACCTCCATTATCCGTGCGGAATATGCCGTTAGTATACGCGAGGTAGATGGTCATATCGCTTTGTGCGCCTGGAATTCCATCCGTTATCACCATGTCAACAAGCGGGCCTTCTATAGACTCACAGAGTGCCTCCCATGTTTCACCTCTATCTGTTGAAGCCAATATGTGATTAATGGTTGCAAGGTAGAGCGTATCCTGACGTTCAACTACGGGCCACCACTTTGACTTTATAGTAAGTGAAACATGCGACGGACCTTCCATATTATTTATGAGTTTCCACGCAGTCCCATCATCTGTGAGTCTGTATAGACCTTGCCGTGTGCCTGCGTACACGTCTCCACGCGTTGTTGTGAAGAGTCCAGACACTGAACCACCTTCCGGTCCTTTTGTTTGAACCCACTGTGGTTTTGCCTTTGAGACTTCAGTTTCATCTGCATTTGCTGCAGCGAATAGTGGATCATCAGGTTTCTGTCCTACCCCGTTGCTCTCACCTGCTAAATCCACATGTCCGATCTGATTTCTAACTGAGGGTTTTGCGGGAGAATCAATAACAAGTTGCGCTTCCGATATTTCAATTGTTCGTTCTGATTGTGCGTTTAAGTTGAACGGCTTCTGAAAATCACTAAGACGTTGTGTGCCAAGTCCCATCAGCAATAAGACTAAAACGGCAGAAGCAGCAGAGACCGCTAACGGCACGAGTGGTTTACTGCCTGAAGGTGCTACCGGATTAAGTCGTGAAATTTCCTTCATAATATTTTCTGTCATTTGTGTCGGCAGTTGGAAACTGCTAAGGTTTTCTTTAATCATCGTTTCCTCTTTCTTTAGTCGGTTGCGGGCGCGGCTAAGACGACTCCTAATAGTATTCGGAGATACACCGAGAAACTCGCTAATAGATTCACATGTCATTTCCCCAAGATAGTGGAGCGTCATCACAGTTCGTTCACTTTCTGGCAATTTTTTGAGCAAATCTCTCACCAATTCACGTCTAATTTCATTGATGTCAGTTTCTCGCTGCTCTTCTACATATCGTGTATATGCCACTTGGTCCACCTCTTTGCTATCAACGGTTTCTAAGGATTGCATCGGTAGGCGTTTCTTTCGGAGCCATTCACAACACAAGCGTGTAGCAATAACATAGAGCCATCCAGAAAACAGGTTATGATTTTTCAAAGTTCCGAGTTTTTGGTATGCCCTCAGAAAAGCGTCCTGTGTAATTTCTTGTGCGATATGAAAATCACCGATTTTCTGCCATGCCAGCGAGTGTACGCCCTTTTGATATTTTTCTACTAAGGCGGTGAACGCTGATTGGTCACCGTCTAATGTTCGCTGAATCAGTTCAGCATCTTTCTTTTTCATGGGAATCCTCCGGAGTTTTAGCATCCCTTGATTAATTAGACGCACCTTAGATCAAAAAATGTTGCATTTTTTTTTGGAGAGGAAAAAAATAATAAAATTTCAATTTGTTGGCAATTATGTTATACTTTTATGCTATACTTTAATATAAGCACACTGTAATGAAAAGGATTTTATAACCTATACACTCACGTGGGTGGAGGAAAGGAATGGAACAACTGATAACAGATGAGCAGTGGGAACATTTTTCAGAACACGGCTATGTTCGCATTGGACAAGTTGCCACTGATGAAGAGTTAGCGCGGTTACAACAGCGTATGGACGACATCATGCTCGGTGAAGCGCCGCTTGATTATAACCAAATCATGATGCAACTTGACCGGGAACCTGGAACAGACAGACCCGGGCCTCAATCCTCAGGACATAAAGGCGCAACGTTGTTGTATCGGAAAATTCAAAATCTTGAGTTTGATCCCTATTTTTTAGAATATCTTCAAAATCCTATCTTTAAGGAAGTATGTGCAAAAATCTACGGGGAAGGTGTCCCAATACTATGTTTCCGTGCGATGTTTATGAATAAACCGGCGCACGAAGGCACTTATCTTGTTTGGCATCAAGATAGGTGGACAGACCTTGACCGCGATCCACAGATTACGATCTATACCGCCTTGGACCCCGCAACGATTGAAAACGGATGTGTGCACATTATTCCCGGTTCACACAGCGACCTTATTAATCCCTCCCACGGTTCTGGATTTCTCACACAGGAACAGATTGACGACATCGTTGAGAACGCTACACCGCTGCCATTAGAATTGGAGGCTGGAGAAGTGGTACTGCTGCACAATTGGATGCTTCACAGTTCCGGCACAAATCAGACAGATATTCCACGGCGCGCTTTTAGTGTGTGCTACATGCATGGCGATACGCGTTCACATCGCGGTGGGTCTTTTAGACGCGTTTTTGGTGAAGGTGCGTTGAGTGTAGAAGATTTAGCGAAAACTGCTTAGACCTGATGTTCGCCTTTAACTTTTTGGATTATGGTGAATTTTAAAATAAATAGACACTTCGTCCCTGGTAGGCGAGGTTTCCTAACCTCGCTGATGCCCGGTGTCCAAGCAATTCAAAAATCTATCAAAAATATTATAACAATTTAGGAGAAATTATGTCAAAAATTCGGCTCGCCATGATTGGATGTGGCGGCAACTCATCGGGACATGCGCGGCGGATGAACGGAAACCCTGACGTACAAATCGTTGGTACTTGTGATGTCAATACGGACATTGCCAACGGTTATATAGATCGTAACCTGTCAGACCTTACCCCGCGTCCGCAGGCTTATGATGATATAGCGAAAATGCTTAAAGAGACAAAACCGGATGCAGTGGTAATTTCTACGCCGCATACATTACACTTTGAGCAGGGCATGCAAGCACTTGACGCAGGTTGCCACGTTTTGATGGAAAAACCGATGGTCACCTCCTCTGAAGATGCATATACACTGGCGGAAAAGGTTGAAGAGACAGGTCTAATCTTAACGATTGGCTACAATACGCCTTGTTCTGCTAACTTTCATTATATCCGCGAGATTGTGCGCAATGACGAATTTGGTAAATTGGAGTTGATCGTAGGTTATATTACACAGAATTGGAAACGCGCGACAACCGGTGCATGGCGGCAGAAACCGGAACTTGCTAGTGGCGGACAGGCGTACGATAGCGGGGCACATCTCCTCAATAGTCTGTGTTGGACTGTGGAAGCAAAAGTGGAAGAAGTATACGCTTATACGGACAACCAAGAGACAGAAGTTGACATCAATTCCTCAATTAACATCAAGTTTGAAAACGGTGTACTTGCGTCAATGGTGATAAGCGGAAACTGCCCGAGTCCAGGTGGCACACACATGGCACTCATTTTTGACGATGGCAGAATTGAAGTTGATGGTTGGGGTGGCGGCTGGATTCGTGTTTGGAAAGGTGGTGAAGCATTAGATCCGCCTCCGATTACACCTGAGATGTCTGCAGGTAATCCAGATGACAACTTCATTGATGCTATTTTGGGAAGAGCAGAACCGCGTACTAATCCGATGAACGGAATTATACAATCTGAGCTGATGGATCTGATTTACGAGTCGGCAGAAACGAAAATACCTGCACGTCCGAAACGGTAAAAATGATTGTCCGGGAACCAAGCAATTAGGATATTGCGGGATACATTTTGGAAGATTGTAATGGGTTTGTTCTACATTTTTCTATTGCCTTTCCCAGTAATAGTTGGAATTTTCGTGTATATGTTCCTTTTTTCAGAATTAGATATTCGGAGTTTAAGTTACACAGAAGTCGATAGATTCGGGCGTAGATATCGCAGAAAATTATTTCATGCAGGGCGATTTTGCCTTGGGTGTGGTAGAAGGATAATAACAGATATTCCTAAGTGTCCATCGTGTAGTCATGATTTTACAGAGGACAGTGAAAGGACACAGTCTCATCTTTCAGAATTTTGTATTCGGAGCTTAAGTTACTCAGAAGTCGATAGATTCGGGCGTAGATACCGCAAGAAATTGTTTCGTGCGGGACGATTTTGCCTTGGGTGTGGTAGAAGGATAATAACAGATATTCCTAAGTGTCCAT
>JAPPMR010000526.1:6058-9417 GCA_028818995.1 Candidatus Poribacteria bacterium
CGTGTAGTCGTGATTTTTCAAAGGACAGTTAGAGAAAGAAGATTCATCAGAGAAATTATTTTTTGTCCCATTTTGGAAAACAACATGTCAAAAACCTCAAATCATGGTTTGGAAGAAGTGTCTGAAGATCAAAACTTTAGGTCTGGATATGTGAGTATTATCGGTGCGCCCAATGTTGGGAAATCCACACTGCTGAACACCATTTTAGGACAGAAATTAGCGATAGTCACACCAAAACCGCAGACAACTCGTAATCAGATTCGCGGGATTGTTACGACTGACACACATCAGATGGTTTTTGTAGATACACCAGGGTTGATGGACCCAAAGTATCGTTTGCAATCAGAGATGGTCAGAACCGCTTATGGGGCTTTGCGGGATGCAGACGTTGTGCTTTTTGTGGTTGATGTTGCACACCCAAATGATGAGATTGAAGACACGATTATAGAACGCCTCCCTCGTGCCAAAGTTACCAAAACTATTCTTGTCCTTAATAAGGTAGATATCGTTGATAAACTCACACTTCTGCCTATTTTTGAGAATTTTAGTGAGAAATTTGAATTTGATGATATGATACCGATCTCCGCTAAAACCGGTGATGGCGTTTCGGTTCTCCTTGAACAGGTGAGCTCATATTTGCCGCCAGGCCCTCTCTATTTTCCGGAAGATCAACTCAGCGACCTACCTGAACGATTTTTTATCTCTGAAACAGTCAGAGAGAAGATTATGCTTATTACACAACGGGAGGTTCCCTATGCGTCCGCTGTTGTCGTTGAGGAGTTTGAAAAAAGACAACGCCGCAACGCAGAGGAGATCATTTATATCCGAGCAATCGTTTATACAGAAAAGCAAACACAAAAGCAGATAATTATTGGTAAAGGCGGAAAGTTGATTAAACGAATTGGTGAATTAGCACGTCTTGATATAGAGAAGTTTTTGGATGCTTCAGTCTATTTGGAATTATACGTTACTGTTAAAGCGGACTGGCGGAGAGACGTGCGTAAACTCAAAGAATTAGGCGGTTTTTTAGAATTATAGTAGAAGAAAAAGTATGTGATATAAAGCAAGTTCCTACCACGAGTTAGGTATTGCAGTCGGCATCGGAACCCATCAACAAAGGTTTCCAATACCCATCCGAAATCCGACAGCATTAAGAAGAGGGAAATGATGCTATGACAGACGCGTCAATTGACATACACGGCGCACGAGAACATAACCTAAGAAACATTGATATTCAACTCCCAAAAGATAAACTGATAGTCTTCACTGGTGTCAGCGGTTCCGGCAAATCTTCACTTGCTATTGATACGTTGTATGCAGAAGGACAGAGGCGGTACATTGAATCGCTTTCCGCTTACGCACGGCAATTTTTAGGGCAACTCGGTAAAGCAGAAGTTGACAAGATTGTCGGTTTGTCCCCTTCCATTGCGATCAATCAAGGCTCCACGGGACATAACCCTCGTTCAACTGTTGCTACCGTAACCGAAATATACGATTATCTTCGTGTTCTGTTTGCTCGCGCAGGAGAATTCCACTGTCTCGAATGCGGACAACAGGTCGGTTCACAAACGATCGCTGATATTGTATCGCACATCTTGAGTTTTCCACCACGCACGCGCTTGATGATTTTAGCCCCTATCGTCCGAGGTCGGCGCGGAGAATATCGCAGAGAGTTATCAAACGCACGTAAGATGGGCTTCGTTCGAGCTCGAATTGACGGTGAAGTCCACGAAATCAGCTCTAACATTGCTCTCAATCCGAATCAAACCCACAATATTGATATTGTTGTTGATAGGATCATCATAAAAAATGACATTCATAGCCGTGTTGCTGAAGCAGTAGAAACAGCACTCTCCCTCGGAGATGACAGCCTGATTGTGAATGTCGTGTCTTCAGATAGCGACACCTCACGAAAAGGATCGGAAGGGGAGGATCTGCTGTTTAGTAGACAGTATGCTTGCACAAATTGCCAAATAAGTTATGATGTGCCTGAACCTCGTCATTTTTCTTACAACAGTCCTTACGGGATGTGTGAACAGTGTCGTGGATTAGGTGTGCAAATGGCGATTTCTCCAAAGTTAATTGTTGCAGATGAAACGGTGTCTATCTTAGAGGGTGCGATAACCTTGTGGAAAAAACCCGGTCCTGAAGAAAGGATGGTAGCTCAGTCCCTCGCGTCACATTTAAAGTTTAATATAAAAACACCTTGGAAAGATCTGAAACCGGAACAGCAGCATGCTATTCTTTATGGGACAGGTGATACTGTGCTTACTTTTCGTCAACCTTCAAAGGATAGTAGGAGGCGGGGGAAACGTATTCGCGGCAGATTTCAAGGACTGATTCCTGCTCATGAACAACGATTTTTTGGGTTAAACGTTGACGAAGATGGCGATGGAAGTTCTCATCTTCCTGATTATTTTGTTAAGATGGAGTGCAGAGAGTGTAACGGAACCCGTCTAAATCAATTGGTTAAAGCCATCACAGTAGCAGGGTTGAACATTACTGATGTAATGGATATGTCAATTCAAGACGCTACTGCCTTTTTCAATAGCCTTGAACTGCCGGATCGAGAGGCTTTCATTGCTTCAGAACTGTTAAAAGAAATTCGCTCGCGTTTAGGATTTCTGATGGACGTAGGTTTAGGGTATCTTACTTTATCACGTTCTGCACCGACATTGTCCGGTGGTGAAGCACAACAGATCAGACTTGCGAGCCAAGTAGGAGCGGGTCTGCGCGATGTTACTTATGTCCTTGACGAACCCAGTATCGGATTACATCCTCGTGATCATGCAGGTTTGTTGAAAACCTTGATGAACCTCCGCAATCAAGGTAATACTGTTATTGTTGTTGAACACGATGAAGCGACTATGCTGGTGGCAGATTGGATAGTAGACTTCGGTCCTGGTGCTGGTATAAGAGGTGGAGAGATTACTGGTATGGGCACACCGGACCAATTGATAAAGGAGAATGACTCACTTACTGCGCAATATCTGCGAGGTGAAAAAGAGATTGTTCATCCCGAATCGCGACGTCCAACAGGTGATAAGTGGGTGCAAATCTGCAATGCCCGTCAAAATAATCTTAAAGAGATTAGTCCGAAAATTCCAGTTGGCACGCTCTGCTGTGTGACAGGTGTGAGCGGCTCCGGTAAAAGTTCTCTCATCCACGATATTCTCTATAGTGCGCTTGCCCGCGATCTCATGAAGGCGAAAACTGTCCCTGGCGACTATGACAGAATTCAGGGTATCATCGGAAACGAAACTGTTCCTGTATCCGATGTCATTGATAAAATTATCAACATTGACATGGCACCTATCGGACGGACTCCCCGTTCTAATCCGGCTACCTATACAAAGGTA